>NZ_JAOWDG010000078.1:87721-259828 GCF_030334745.1 Citrobacter sp. Cb080
GTCAGTGGAGGCGCATTATAGGGAGTTATTTCAGGCTGACAAGGGGAAATTTAAAATAACTTTCCGAGTGCGTGTTTTTTCAGCAAAACCACCATTAACATGCCATAAAATAAGCAAATTGCCGTTTTTGCAGCCGCAATAACACTTCCAGGTGGCATACTAATGAATAGGAAATAAAGTAAGGAAAACCATTCATGCCGTTAAATGCCCAACAGCTAGCCGCACAGAAAAACCTGTCCTACGTTCTGGCCGAAAAGCTGGCTCAGCGAATATTAAAAGGTGAATACGCACCGGGCGCTATATTGCCTGGCGAAATAGAGCTGGGCGATCAGTTTGGCGTAAGTCGTACCGCGGTAAGAGAAGCGGTAAAGACGTTAACGGCAAAAGGTATGGTATTACCGCGCCCGCGTATTGGTACACGCGTCATGCCGCAGGCAAACTGGAACTTCCTCGACCAGGAGCTGCTCACCTGGTGGATGACAGAAGATAATTTCTCTCAGGTCATTAAACATTTTCTGGTGATGCGTATCAGCCTGGAGCCTCAGGCGTGTTTACTGGCGGCGACTATAGGTACGGCAGAACAGAAAGCGCATCTCAACACGCTAATGAAAGAAATGGTCGAGCTGAAAAGAAACTTCAGACGCGAGCGTTGGATTGAGGTTGATATCGCCTGGCATGAACACATCTATGAAATGAGTGCGAACCCGTTCCTTATCTCCTTCGCGTCACTCTTCCATTCCGTTTACCAGACCTACTTTACCTCTATTACCTATAACGACGTGGTCAAGCTGGATTTACACCAGGCCATTGTCGACGCAATAGATGAGAGCGATGGCGATCGCGCCTTCGCTGCCTGTCAGGCATTGCTGATAGCACCGAACGTGCTACCGGATAAATAATATGTCAGAAAAGAAATCACGCAGTATGGCCGGGCTACCGTGGATAGCAGCCATGGCCTTTTTTATGCAGGCACTAGACGCCACGATCCTCAATACCGCCTTACCCGCAATAGCACACAGCCTTAACCGCTCTCCGCTCGCCATGCAGTCGGCCATTATCAGCTACACACTGACGGTCGCGATGCTGATCCCGGTGAGTGGATGGCTGGCAGACAGGTTTGGTACCCGGCGCGTCTTTATGATAGCTGTGAGCCTGTTTACGCTGGGTTCGCTGGCCTGTGCGCTGTCCAGCTCCCTAAGCGAACTGGTGATTTTCCGCGTCATTCAGGGCATCGGTGGCGCCATGATGATGCCCGTTGCCCGTCTGGCATTATTACGTACTTACCCCCGCAGCGAACTGCTTCCCGTGCTTAACTTCGTAACCATGCCTGGACTTGTGGGGCCGATTTTAGGTCCAGTATTGGGCGGTGTACTGGTCACGTGGGCCAGTTGGCACTGGATCTTCCTGATTAATATTCCAATTGGGGTTGCCGGTATCTTCTATGCCCGCAAATATATGCCGAACTTCACCACGCCGCGCCGCGGTTTTGATATGACCGGTTTCTTTCTGTTTGGTTTGAGCCTGGTGTTGTTTTCCAGCGGGGTAGAGCTGTTCGGTGAGAAGCTTGTCGAGACCTGGATAGCACTCAGCATTATTCTTGCCAGTATTCTGTTACTGCTCGCCTACATTCGCCACGCGCGTCGTCACCCAACGCCACTAATATCGCTTCCTATATTTAAGACCCGAACTTTTTCCGTCGGGATCGCCGGAAACCTTGCCACTCGTCTGGGTACAGGGTGCGTGCCCTTCTTAATGCCGCTGATGTTGCAGGTAGGCTTTGGATACCCGGCGCTGATAGCCGGTTGCATGATGGCGCCAACGGCGCTGGGATCAATACTGGCGAAATCAATGGTGACGCAGGTGCTGCGCCGGCTCGGCTACAGAACCACACTGGTGGGTGTTACGGTATTTATCGGCCTGATGATTGCGCAGTTCGCATTGCAATCTCCCGCCATGCCGGTCTGGATGTTGATCCTGCCGTTGTTCATTTTGGGTATGGCGATGTCCACCCAGTTTACCTCCATGAATACCATCACTCTGGCGGACCTGACCGATGAAAACGCCAGCAGCGGCAACAGTGTGCTGGCCGTTACTCAGCAGTTATCAATCAGTTTAGGGGTCGCCATCAGCGCTGCCGTTCTGCGTATCTATGAAGGTATGGAAGGAACCAATACGGTCGAGCAGTTCCACTACACCTTTATGACGATGGGCGCTATCACGGTAGTGTCTGCGCTGATGTTCATGCTGCTAAAAGCAAAAGATGGACGTAACCTGATTAAAGAGCGACATAATCCTAAACCGACCCCCGCTCCATCAAAACAGGAGTAAGTTGCAGGCGCTGTTGCTGTAATGCGGGCTGCGCCATCCGGTGGATTAATACATCGATGGCCAGTTCGCCCAGTTCATCTTTTGGTTGATGGATGGTCGTCAGCGGCGGCGTCATATAGCGCGCCAGCTCGATATCATCATAACCCACCACCGCCATATCCTGCGGAATGCGCAATCCCGATTGGTACAGTGCCTGATACGCGCCAACCGCCATGGCATCATTGCCGGTAAAAACGGCCTGCGGTCGCTGTTTATGCGACAGCAACGTTTGCATAGCTTCAAAGCCGCCGCCGAACTCAAAGTCACCGGTAATCTCGTAACCTTCCGGGACCGGCAGCCCCACCCGCTTCATTGCCGCCCGATATCCTTCCAGACGTAAACGCGCCGGGGTTTTATCCAGCGGCCCGGTGATGCAGGCAATGCGCGTAAAACCTTTTTCGATAAGATGTTGAGTGGCCAAATCCCCGCCCAACAGGGAGTTATCCTGGATCAGATCGCTTTCACCATCAAAAGGCGACCAGTCCATCATGACGGTCGGTATAGAAGGATAGCGTTGCATGATCTCCCTGGAAGGTTGATGTGTTTCCGTGCAGAGCAGCAGCAAGCCGTCCACCCGTTTTTGCATTAACGTTTCCAGATTACGGTTCATGCGCTGTTCATCACCTTCAGTGTTGCACAGCACCAGGCTGTAGCCGCGTTCAAAACAACTACGTTCAACGCCGCGCACCAGCTCGGAATAAAAGGGGTTGGTACTGGCAGTGATTAACATGCCAATAGTGTGGGTCTGGTTTAACTTGAGACTACGCGCCAGCGCTGAGGGCGCGTAGTTAAGCTCTTTAATCGCCGCTTCAACTTTGTCAGTGACAGACTCACTGACAAAGCGATCTTTATTAATGACGTGAGAAACCGTCGACGTGGAAACCCCCGCCAGGCGGGCGACGTCCTTCATTGTAGCCAAGCGTTACCTCTGTTGACTTAAAAACGCTTCTATTTCTTCGCGCCATGGAACGGAAGGCTGTGCGCCCTTACGGGTGACCGCAATCGCCGCAGCGGCATGTGCAAATCGGATCGCTTCAGGCAGCGGGGTCTCTTCCAGTAACGCTGTAATTAACGCGCCGTTAAAGGTATCCCCAGCAGCGATGGTATCAACGGCGTCCACTTTAAACCCTGGCACACGCTGACCTTCACCATTTACGCTGGCCCACACCCCGCGACTGCCTAAGGTAATCAGTACAGTATGGATCCCCTTCGCGTGCAATGCCTGCGCAGCTTTGGCCGCGTCTTCATCGTTTTCAACCCGGATCCCCGTGAGCTTTTTAGCCTCGGTTTCATTCGGGGTAATAATATCCACCAGCGCCAGCAGTTCGTCAGAAAGTTCACGTGCCGGGGCCGGGTTAAGGGCTACCGTGGTCTTATTTTGATGTGCAATCTTTGCCGCAGCCAGTACGCTTTCGATCGGCGACTCTAACTGCATCAGTAAGGCAGACGCCTGGGCAATACGCTCATGCTGAGCTTCCACCAGCGCAGGCGAAAGTGCCGCGTTCGCACCAGCATGAATGCCGATGACGTTCTCACCTTCACCATTCACAAAAATCAACGCCACACCGGTCGACTCCCCCGAAATTACGCTAATCGGCCCAATATCGATATTATCTTTAGCTAACTGTTTACGAACACTTTCGCCAATATCATCATCACCCGTACAGGCAATAAATGCGATATTCGCGCCACTACGCCCCGCTGCAACAGCCTGATTCGCGCCTTTACCACCAAATGCGACCTGATAATGGTTACCGGTTACGGTTTCACCAGGTGTCGGGAAAGAGTTAAGGTTGAGGATGTGATCGGCATTGATACTGCCAAGAACAACGAGGTTGCCTGCGGTTTTCATATTTGGTGTTCCAAGTCAAAGTGCGCCACCGGATTAGGGTGGCGCGTGCCCTGCTTTTCTTTTTACGCCTTCATCCCCAAAACCCGATACGGGGATGGCGTCTTTATGTCTCCATCAGGCCGCGAGCGACCTGAATCGGTATTACTGCTTGATGACCAGCTTCAGGTCAACCGGATATTTAGCCTGAACCTTCTCGCCTTTCAGTACTTTATCCGCAGTCTCAACGCCTTTCGCGCCGATCTGATCCGGCAGCTGAGCAATGGTCGCAGCCAGTTTGCCATCATTTACTGCTTTTTCGCCATCTGGAGTACCGTCAAATCCAACCACCATCACATCAGATTTACCCGCAGTTTGCAGTGCGCGCAGCGCACCCAACGCCATTTCATCGTTCTGGGCAAATACGGCCTGCACGTCAGGATGCGCGGTAAGCAGGTTCTGCATGACGTTCAGACCTTTGGTGCGGTCGAAGTCGGCCGGCTGGCTGGCCAGTACGTTAAATTTGTGTGCCGCAACAGCCTGCTGGAAACCTTCGCCACGCTCACGCGCCGCTGAAGTACCGGCAATACCCTGCAGTTCGATAACTTTCGCGCCTTCACCCGCTTTCTTCGCGATGTAATCGCCCGCAATCTTGCCGCCCAGCACGTTATCAGATGCAATATGGCTTACCACTTCGCCTTTGGACGCAACGCGGTCCAGGGTGATAACCGGAATTTTCGCCTGGTTAGCCATCTTCACAGCGTTACCAACAGCATCGGAGTCTGTCGGGTTAATCAGCAGAATTTTAGTTCCACGAACCGTTAAATCCTGAACGTTAGCCAGCTCTTTCGCCGGGTTGTTCTGTGAGTCCAGAATCACCAGGTTGTAGCCCAGCTTATCGGCCTCTTTTTGCGCCCCGTCCTTCAAAGAAACAAAGAACGGATTGTTAAGGGTGGAGACCACCAGCGCAATGGTATCTTTCGCCATCGCATTCGCGCTCACGGTGGCGCTCAGCGCAACAGCAGAAACCAGGGTAGCCAGTTTTTTCATGTTCATATTTAAGATGTCCTGTAATCGTTGTTACTGCTTTTTGTTGTCTACCAGTACCGCCAGCAAAATCACCACCGCTTTGACGATCATCTGGTAATAGGAGGATACACCTAACAAATTCAAACCATTATTGAGGAAACCAAGAATCAATGCGCCGATCAGCGTCCCAACAATACGTCCTTTACCACCCGCCAGGCTGGTACCACCTAACACCACCGCGGCGATAGCATCCAGCTCATAGCCAGTACCTGCCGTCGGTTGCGCCGAGGAGAGGCGCGCTACTTCAATGATGCCCGCCAGCGATGCCAGCAGACCACACAGGGAATAAACGATAATTTTGATTTTACTTACGCTGATACCGGACAGGCGCGTTGCCGCTTCGTTACCGCCCAGCGCATAGATATAACGACCCAGACGAGTGTGGTGCAGCATGTACCACGCCGCGAGGAAGACAATCCCCATAATCCACACAGGCGTAGGGACGCCTAACGGACGACCAATACCAAACCAGCCAAACAGATCGGCATTGTCAGTAAACCCGGTATTAACCGGACTGCCGTTGGTGTATACCATGGTTACACCACGCAGCAGCAGCATCATCACCAGGGTCGCGATAAACGCCTGTACCCGGCCTTTCGCGACAATCACCCCGGTTACCGCGCCAATAGCAGCACCGAGCGCCAGGGCCGCAGCGACAGCCACCAGCGCATTGACTTCAATCCCTACAATGGAAGCCGCAACCGCACCGGTAAGCGCCAGCAAAGAACCGACAGACAGATCGATCCCCGACGTCAGGATAACCAGCGTCATGCCAACGGCCATGATGGCGTTCACCGACGTTTGCTGGAGAATGTTGAACAGGTTATTAACGGTAAAAAAGTTAGGGCTCATGGTGGAAACAATCGCGATCAGCACTAACAGAGCGATGAGCGACTTTTGCTCCAGAAGCCATGCTTTAGTGAAATAACGGCGACCAGAAACAGCCTGGGTAGTCATCTTTTTTACTCCTGATTCACGCGATTAAGCTTGCCCACAGCGGCAGCCATTAATACTTCCTGAGTGGCCTGCTCGCGAGTGAACTCACCGCCGAGATGCCCTTCATGCATAACGATAATTCGATCGCTCATGCCCAATACTTCTGGCATCTCAGAGGAGACCAGAATGATGCTCAGCCCATCGGCCTTAAACTGGTTGATAAGCTGATAGATTTCTTTCTTAGCCCCAACGTCAACGCCGCGCGTTGGTTCATCGAGGATCAGGACTTTTGGTCGGGTCATCAGACCGCGCGCAATCGCCACTTTCTGCTGATTACCGCCAGAAAGCAGGCCGATAGCCTGTTCCATCGATGGCGTTTTAACATTGAACAGACGAATAAAATCACCTACCGCCTGCTGCTCGTCTTTATGTTTAAGGCTTCCACCAGCGCGACTGAAATAACGCAGCGCGGTTAGTGACATGTTCTCTTTCACCGACATGCCCAGCACTAAACCATCGCGTTTACGATCTTCAGAAATATAGACGATGCCGTTAGCCAACCCATCCTGCGGCGAACGGGTGACCACTTCATGGCCATCAAGCGTGACGTAACCGCTGGTGCGCGGCAATGCGCCGTACAACACTTTCATCAGCTCGGTACGTCCGGCACCCATCAGCCCCGATACGCCAAGGATCTCGCCTTTACGTAGCGTGAATGAAACATCGTTTACGCCAGGGCCGCACAGGTTATCGACCTTCAGGCGAATATCACCCGGCGCTTTTTCCAGGCGCGGGTATTGATCTTCCAGCTTACGTCCCACCATCATTTCAATCAGCGAGTCTTCGGTCAGCGAGGCGACTTCACGCTCGGCAATAAACTGCCCGTCGCGAAAAACGGTCACGTCGTCACAAATCTCGAAGATCTCTTTCATGCGGTGAGAAATATAGACAATGCCGCGTCCCTGGGATTTCAGTTCGCGAATGACGCGGAACAGGGATTCGGTTTCGGTATCGGTGAGCGCATCCGTCGGTTCATCCATAATGATGACCTTCGATTCAAAGCTCAGCACTTTGGCAATTTCAACCATCTGCTGATCGCCAATCGACAGTTCACCGACCAGTCTGTCGCTTTTAAAGCGCAGATTCAGTTTGGCAAGCAGCAGATCGGCTTCGGCGTACATCTTCTTCCAGTCAATTTTGCCAAAGCGATTAACGAACTCACGGCCAAGAAAAATGTTCTCGGTGATAGTGAGTTGCGGGATCAAATTCAGCTCCTGGTGGATGATACCGATTCCGGCTTCCTGGGAGGATTTAGGGCCGTTAAAGGTGGTCTCTTTTCCCAACCACAATAAAGAACCGGCATCACGGGTATAGATCCCGGTCAGCACTTTCATCATGGTGGATTTGCCCGCGCCGTTTTCGCCCACCAGCGCCATTACGCGGCCTGGGTAGACATTCAGCGCGGCGCCGGATAGCGCTTTTACGCCCGGGAACGCTTTATCGATCCCTTTGAGTTGCAGTAATGCGTTCATGATGGCCTCAGAACGTGACGCCAGCACAGAGAATGATATTCGCATACGGAGAACACTCTCCGCTGCGAATTACCGCCTGACTGTCTGCGGTTTGTTTTTTGAATTGTTCATGCGTGGTGTAACGAATTTCTATGGTGTTTCCCTGGTGTTGTTGCAGTTGCTCAATGTGGCTGAGCAACGTTTCGTGGAGTTGCGGATTATGTTGTTTAATTTCCGTCGCGAGAATGGCCGCCTCGACCTGCATTTCACGTGTCACCACATCCAGTACCTGCATAAAAGAAGGTACGCCCTGGGTTAATGCCATATCGATACGCGTTGTGCTATTCGGGATGGGTAAACCTGCATCACACACCACCAGCGTATCGGTATGCCCCAGACGGGAGATCACCGATGAAATTTCAGAGTTGAGTACCGTGCCTTTCTTCATTTTCTTTCCCCACTAGCGAAACGTTTCGCTGAAGATAAGTGTAGAGCGAAGAGTGGAGATAAAACCACCGCAAAGTTACGAAAATGTGATCGCCATCGAAACGTTTCGCAAGGATTATCATTCGATGAAATGAAAACTGGGAGGGACAAAACAAAACGCCCCCTTTCGCAATGAAAGAGGGCGTCGATGAGATTAAATCTCGACCTGAGTACCGAGCTCAATAACCCGGTTCGGTGGGATTTCAAACTGGTCCGGGGCGCGCAGCGCATTGCGTTGTAGTAGCAGATACAGCTTGCCGCGCAGACGCAGATACCATGGTCGTTTGCCAACAATCAACGACTCGTGCGACATGAAGAACGAGGTTTCCATCATCCGACAGCTTAAGCCTTCCAGACCGCAGCGATGGAACACTTCTTCAACGTTCGGCGTTTCGCGCCAACCGTAGCTGGCCACCACGCGCCAGAAGGTGGGCGATAACTGCTCAATCTGCACCCTACGCACATTGTGAACATATGGCGCATCTTCCGTGCGCAGCGTCAGCAGAATAACGCGTTCATGCAGGACCTTGTTATGTTTGAGGTTATGCAGTAGCGCAAACGGGATGACGTTCAATGCACGAGACATGTACACCGCCGTTCCCGGCACGCGTACCGGTGGTGATTTCTCCAGAGAGGCAATCATCGCCTCCAGAGAGTTGCCGTGCTCATGCATGCGACGCAGCAGACGGAAACGCTCGCTTTTCCAGGTGGTCATGATGGTGAACATCACCAGACCCAGCGTCAGAGGCAGCCAACCGCCGGAAATCAGTTTATCGAGGTTCGCGGAGAACAGCGGAACATCGACGCACAAGAACGCCACCAGGATCAGGAAGACGAAGTATTTATTCCAGTGCCAGTTTTTGCGCGCCACGGTGGTCGACAGAATTGAGGTCAGCACCATCGTCCCCGTCACCGCAATCCCGTACGCCGCAGCCAGATTGCTGGAGTATTCAAAGCTCACAATCACAATAACCACTGCGAAATAGAGCATCCAGTTAACGAAAGGAATGTAGATCTGGCCCGATTCCATTTCCGAGGTATGGATGATACGCATCGGCGATAAATACCCCAGACGCACGGCCTGACGCGTCAGTGAGAAGACGCCGGAGATAACCGCCTGTGAAGCGATAACCGTTGCCAGCGCGGCGAGGATCAGGAGCGGTATCAACGCCCAGTCCGGCGCCAGCAGGAAGAACGGGTTTTTAATCGCTTCAGGATGCTTTAACAGCAACGCCCCCTGACCAAAATAGTTCAGTACCAGCGAAGGCAATACCACGGAGAACCATGCCAGGCGAATCGGCAACTTACCGAAGTGGCCCATATCCGCATACAGCGCTTCAACACCGGTAATCGACAACACCACCGCACCCAGCGCAATAAAGGACAACGTTTTGAATTCGAGGAAGAAATGCACCGCCCAATACGGATTGAGCGCCTGCAGCACTTCCGGATTGCCAATAATACTGCGCACGCCTAACACCGCCAGCGTCAGGAACCACAACAGCATAATCGGCGCAAACAGCTTACCGACCATGCCGGTACCGTGTTTTTGAATCAAAAACAGCAGGGTCAGTACGATTATCGAGAGCGGAACAATCCAGGTATCCAGTTGCGGGGCAATGATCTCCAGACCTTCAATCGCCGACATCACCGAGATAGCAGGCGTTATCACCACTTCTCCATAGAAGAAGCTGCCGCCAATCAACCCCATAATCACCAGCATGGAGGTTGTTCGTGCTGAAGTATTACGCCCGGCCAATGACATCAGCGTCAGGATCCCGCCTTCTCCGGCGTTATCCGCGCGCATGACAAACGTCAGGTATTTAATGGAGACAACAAAGATCAGCAGCCAGAAAATCAGCGAGAGAAAGCCAAATACGGCATCACGTTCAACGCCAAAACCAAACTGGCCGGACAAACATTCACGAAGCGTATAAAGTGGGCTGGTACCAATATCACCGTAGACAACCCCAATGGCCGCAAGGGTAATCGCAGACAATGATTGTTTATTATCAGTGCTCATAGACTCGTCTTTCGTTTATACACATCATCTTTCAAGCTACCTCCGCGTGAGCTGCATTCGTTATTCCCCCCATCCCAGAAGAAAACTCCATTGCCGCCTTGGTGCAGCTTGATTGATTTGGTGTATATATAAGAAATGTGTGCGTCATCCCTTGGCCCACAAAAAGGCGCACAGTATGCACGATTAATCGCAAAATCGTACCCCTAAATGAGACCAGATTAATCTGGCTCAAAGAAAAATAAGCGCACCTTCAGTCTATTACTGCACTGGTGTGAAGCATCTATACTCGCTGTTTATGCAGTACATTTGGCGAAAGGACGCCACTTCATTATGGCTCACCCACATTTATTAGCGGAAAGAATTTCCCGTCTGAGCAATGCGCTGGAAAAGGGACTTTATGAACGTAGCCACGCCATTCGTCTGTGTCTGCTGGCTGCACTTAGCGGCGAGAGCGTTTTCTTATTAGGTCCTCCCGGGATCGCTAAAAGCTTAATTGCCCGCAGACTGAAATTTGCCTTTCAAAATGCTCGCGCCTTCGAATATCTGATGACGCGCTTCTCTACGCCGGAAGAGGTTTTCGGCCCGCTGTCCATTCAGGCGTTAAAAGACGAAGGTCGCTATGAACGCTTAACGGCAGGCTATCTCCCTGAAGCTGAAATCGTCTTTCTCGATGAAATCTGGAAGGCGGGACCGGCGATTCTTAACACCCTGCTGACCGCCATCAACGAACGCCACTTCCGCAACGGCGCGCATGAAGAGAAAATCCCGATGCGCCTGCTGGTGGCAGCCTCCAACGAACTGCCTGAAGCAGACAGCAGCCTGGAAGCGCTGTATGACCGTATGCTGATTCGTCTTTGGCTGGATAAAGTCCAGGACAAGGCCAACTTCCGCTCGATGCTGTTAAGTCAGCAGGATGAAAGCGACAATCCGGTCCCGGCATCGTTACAGGTAACGGATGAAGAGTATTACCAGTGGCAAAAGGACATTGGCGCCATCACGCTTCCCGATCGCGTGTTTGAGCTTATTTTCATGCTGCGCCAGCAACTGGACACGCTACCGAATGCCCCCTACGTGTCCGATCGTCGCTGGAAAAAAGCCATTCGCTTGCTCCAGGCCAGCGCCTTCTTTAGCGGACGTGATGCGGTAGTTCCCATCGACCTGATCCTGCTGAAAGATTGCCTGTGGTACGACGCACAAAGCCTGAATCTGATGCAGCAGCAGCTGGAAATATTGATGACCGGACACGCATGGCAACAGCAAGCCATGCTGACCCGTCTGGGCAGTATTGTGCAGCGCCGCATTCAGCTCCAGCAGCAGCAAAGCGATAAAACAGCATTCACCGTGATCCGTCAGGGCGGCATGTTCAGCCGTCGTCCTCATTATGATTTACCGCCGGAGGCCACGTCTTCCGTCGTGACATTACTACTGCAAAAACCCTTAAAGCTGCATGATATGGAAGTAATCCATATTGCTTTCGAACGTAGTGCGCTGGAACTGTGGTTAACCAAAGGCGGTGAGATCCGCGGAAAATTAAACGGCATCGGTTTTGCCCAGACGCTGAACATGGAAGTGGATAGCGCGCAGCACCTGGTTGTACGCGACATCAGCTTACAAGGCTCTCGCCTGGCATTGCCCGGTACATCACAAGAGAGTATGCCCGCTGAAATAAAACAGGAGCTTGAAGCGCTCGATAACGAGTGGCATCAGCAGCACAGCGCATTTAGCGAGCAGCAAAAATGTCTGTTTATTCATAGCGACTGGTTAGGCCGCATTGAGGCCAGTCTGCAGGATGTCGGGGCACAAATCCGCCAGGCGCAACAATGCTGACCCTTGATACGCTCAACATCATGCTGGCAGTCAGTGAAGAAGCGATGATCGAAGAGATGATCGTCGCCCTGCTGGCTTCTCCAAAGATGGTGGTATTTTTTAACAAATTCCCTCGCCTTAAAAAAGCGATCACTGACGATATTCCCCGCTGGCGTGAATCTTTGCGTAGCCGCCTCAAAGATACCCATGTACCGCCGGAGTTAGCGGAAGAGGTTATATGCTATCAACAAAGCCAGCTCCTCTCTCATGCGCAGTTTATCGTCCAGCTACCGCAAATATTGTCGCTATTGCACCACCTCCATTCGCCATGGGCCGGACAAGCGCAGCAGTTGGTCAATGACAACAGCGCGTTTACGCCTGCCCTACATACGCTTTTTCTCCAGCGCTGGCGCCTGAGCCTGGTGGTGCAAACCACAACGCTGAATCAGCAACTGCTGGAAGAAGAGCGCGAGCATTTGCTCAGTGAAGTACAGGAACGGATGACCCTTAGCGGGCAACTGGAACCCGTACTGGCAGAAAATGACAACGCCGCAGGCCGGTTGTGGGATATGAGCGCAGGTCAAATCAAGCGCGGTGATTATCAGTTGATGGTGAAATATGGCGAATTCCTGACGCAACAACCTGAACTCCAGCGTCTGGCTGAGCAGTTAGGCCGTTCCAGAGAAGCGAAATCCGTACCGCGTAAAGATGCGCCAATGGAAACCTTCCGCACCCTGGTGCGCGAACCGGCAACCGTCCCGGAGCAAGTAGATGGCATCCAGCAAAGCGACGATATCCTGCGCCTGCTGCCGCCGGAACTGGCCACGCTGGGCATTACCGAACTGGAATACGAGTTCTACCGACGACTGGTGGAAAAGCAGCTGTTGACCTATCGCCTGCACGGCGAAGCATGGCGTGAGAAAGTCACGGAACGCCCCGTGGTGCATCAGGATTTTGACGAGCAACCGCGCGGACCGTTTATCGTCTGCGTTGATACTTCGGGATCGATGGGTGGGTTTAATGAGCAGTGTGCGAAAGCCTTTTGCCTGGCGCTAATGCGCGTCGCCCTTGCCGATAACCGACGTTGTTTCATCATGCTGTTTTCAACAGAAGTAGTGCGCTATGAGCTATCCGGCCCGGAGGGCATCGAACAGGCGATCCGTTTTTTAAGTCAGCGCTTTCGCGGCGGTACCGATATTGCCAGCTGTTTTCGCGCCATTACTGAGCGCATGCAGGGTCGGGAATGGTTTGATGCTGATGCGGTGGTGATCTCAGATTTTATCGCTCAGCGATTGCCCGATGAGGTTGTCAGCAAAGTGGGGGAATTACAGCGGGTGCACCAACACCGTTTTCACGCGGTGGCGATGTCAGCACATGGTAAACCCGGCATCATGCGCATTTTCGATCATATCTGGCGCTTTGATACCGGGATGCGAAGCCGCCTGCTCAGACGCTGGCGGCGTTAATTCTTACAACAGAGAGGCGACGCTTTCACGTACCTGTGCCGGCCATACGCCACACTGAACCTGACCAATGTGTGGTAATTGCAGCAACAGCATGGTCAGACGCGACTACCCAATTCCTCCACCAATCGTCTGTGGCATTTCACCGCGCAGCAGCGCCTGGTGCCATTCCAGACTCAGACGATCTTCATCTCCGGTCAGAGACAGCTGATGTTTCAGAGCGTCAGCATCCACACGGATCCCCATAGAAGACAGCTCAAACGCATCCTCCAGTACCGGGTTCCAGACCAAAATATCACCGTTCAGACCGGCGTGACCCAGCTCGGATGCTGAACTCCAGTCATCATAATCCGGCGCACGTACATCATGGCGGTGACCGTCGCTGAGCTTGCCGCCGATCCCCACCAGGAATACCGCGCCCAGCTCTTTAGCGATCGCACGTTCACGACCTTTTGCGTCAAGACCAGGATAACGAGATAACAGTTCCTGGCTATGAACAAAGTGAATCTGCTCTGGCAGGAACGGTGCCAGACCAAACTCTTTGCTCACCGCAGCTTCGGTAGCCTTAATTCCTGCCCAGATAGCCTCTACCGTGCTTTTCAGAGTGGAGAATTGACGCTCGCCGTCGCCCATCACGCGCTCCCAGTCCCACTGGTCAACATACACTGAGTGCAGCGGGGAAAGGCGATCTTCATCGGGACGCAGGGCCTTCATATGCGTGTACAGCCCTTCGCCTGCGCTAAAGTCGTGTTGTCCTAATGTTTGACGCTTCCACTTCGCCAGTGAATGAACCACTTCGAATTGAGCGTCTGGCAATGCTTTAACCTTCACCTGCACCGCTTTTTCACAGCCCGACAAGTTATCTTGCGTGCCATCTCCTACGCGGCTGAGGATCGGAGCCTGAACTTCGATCAGACCTAAACGCTCTTCCAGCTGACGAGAAAAATGAGATTTTACGAAGCTAATTTGACGTTGTTTGGCAATGTAAGCGGTTTTCATTATGTGTACTCCTGTGTCCTGTTGCCTATGATTAAGCAACAGAATGTAGGTAATATTCAATAATCAACAAACAAAAAGCCGCCTTCGATTTTGATTCGTTAAAATTAACGTCTAAAATAGAGGGAATCATTAATCTACATAAGAAAAACCTATGGAAAATTATCAGATCGACAATCTGGACCGCGGCATTCTTGACGCCCTGATGGAAAATGCCCGAACGGCCTATGCCGAATTAGCCAAACAGTTCGGCGTTAGCCCGGGGACAATTCACGTTCGCGTAGAGAAGATGAAGCAGGCCGGGATTATTACCGGCGCACGGATTGATGTTAGTCCCAAACAGTTGGGCTATGACGTCGGCTGCTTTATCGGCATCATCCTGAAAAGTGCGAAAGACTATCCGTCAGCGTTGGCCAGACTGGAAAGCCTCGATGAGGTGACCGAAGCGTATTACACCACCGGGCACTACAGCATCTTTATAAAGGTGATGTGCAAGTCGATCGACGCGTTACAGCAGGTACTTATCAACAAGATCCAAACAATTGATGAAATTCAGTCCACGGAGACCCTGATCGTCCTGCAAAACCCGATCATGCGTACCATCAAGCCATGATCGCTTTTTTTAATCCCCTATTTTTCCACAGGTAGATCCCAGCTCGCTCACAGCGTACAATACGCCCTCTTTATAAAGGTGGGCGATCATGGCAGAAATCACTCTTATCAGCGGCAGCACGCTTGGCAGTGCGGAATATGTAGCAGAGCATCTGGCTGAAAAACTGGACGACGCGGGTTTTTCCAGCGAAATACTGCATGGGCCAATGCTTGAAGAGGTCCCGACTGATGGGATCTGGCTGATTATTAGCTCCACGCACGGTGCGGGAGACATTCCTGACAACCTGCAGCCTTTATATGATGCCTTATGCGAGCAAAAACCGGACCTTTCACAAGTGCACTTTGGTGCAATCGGGATCGGCAGTCGTGAATATGACACCTTTTGCGGCGCAATCGACAAGCTGGAAGCCGAACTGAAAGCCTGCGGGGCAAAACAGATCGGCGAAACGCTCAGGATCAACGTACTGGAACATGAAATTCCGGAAGATCCGGCTGAAATTTGGCTGGGATCCTGGCATCCATTGCTCAGAGATTTGTAAAGATCGTACTTTTTTATGTGGATAACTCTGGTTAAAAGCTTGGATCAACCGGTAGTTATCCCAAGAACAACCGTTGTTCAGTTTTTGAGTTGTGTATAACCCTTCATTCTGCTCCCAGCTTATACGGGCCAGGATCACCGATCATTCACAGCTAATGATCCTCAACAACCTGTTGATCTTATTCAAAGGATCGCCCTTATCCACAGAAAGTTGCGATCCTAATAAGAGATCACAATAAAACAGATCTCTAAATAAAAAGATCTTCTTTTTAATACCCAGGATCCCAGGACTTTCTCGATCGACTAAAGTTGAGTAGAATCCACGGCCCGGGCTTCAATCCACTTTCACACCGCGTTATGCGAGGCAATTACCATGTTTTATCAGGATCCTTTTGACGTCATCATCATTGGCGGGGGTCATGCAGGCACCGAGGCCGCAATGGCCGCGGCGCGAATGGGTCAACAGACTCTGCTTTTGACACACAATATCGACACTCTGGGACAGATGAGCTGCAACCCGGCGATCGGCGGTATTGGGAAGGGACACCTGGTAAAAGAAGTGGATGCGCTTGGTGGGTTGATGGCAAAAGCGATCGACCATGCAGGTATCCAGTTTAGGATACTAAACGCCAGCAAAGGGCCAGCCGTTCGTGCTACCCGAGCTCAGGCCGACCGTGTGCTCTATCGCCAGGCTGTACGCACCGCACTCGAGAATCAACCCAATCTGATGATCTTCCAACAGGCGGTTGAAGATCTGATTGTTGAAAACGATCGTGTTGTGGGTGCAGTGACCCAAATGGGACTGAAGTTCCGTGCCAAAGCGGTTGTGTTAACCGTAGGGACTTTTCTTGACGGCAAAATTCATATTGGTCTGGACAACTACAGCGGCGGCCGTGCTGGCGATCCGCCGTCTATCCCGCTGTCACGCCGTCTGCGTGAACTGCCGTTACGCGTCAGCCGCCTGAAAACCGGTACGCCGCCACGTATCGATGCACGCACTATTGATTTCAGCGTGCTCGGCCAACAAAACAGCGATAACCCGATGCCGGTCTTCTCATTCCTGGGCGATGCTTCTCAACATCCGCGTCAGATGCCGTGTTACATCACGCATACCAATGAGAGAACCCATGACGTGATCCGCAATAACCTCGATCGTAGCCCGATGTACGCAGGCGTGATCGAAGGTATCGGTCCGCGCTACTGCCCGTCGATCGAAGACAAAGTGATGCGCTTTGCCGATCGTAATCAGCATCAGATCTTCCTCGAGCCGGAAGGACTGACGTCTAACGAAATTTATCCGAATGGTATCTCCACCAGCTTGCCGTTCGATGTGCAGATGCAAATTGTCCGCTCCATGCAGGGTATGGAAAATGCCAGAATCGTCCGTCCTGGCTACGCGATTGAGTATGATTTCTTCGATCCGCGCGACCTGAAACCCACTCTGGAAAGTAAATTCATCCAGGGTCTGTTCTTTGCGGGCCAGATTAACGGTACTACCGGTTACGAAGAAGCTGCCGCGCAAGGGATGTTGGCGGGTCTGAACGCCGCACGCTTGTCTGCTGAGAAAGACGGCTGGGCACCGCGTCGCGATCAGGCTTATCTTGGTGTACTGGTGGACGATCTGTGTACGCTTGGCACCAAAGAACCGTACCGTATGTTCACCTCACGCGCAGAATACCGTTTGATGCTGCGCGAAGATAACGCCGACCTGCGTCTGACCGAAATTGGTCGTGAACTGGGTCTGGTGGACGACGAGCGCTGGGCTCGTTTCAACGAGAAGCTGGAGCGTATCGAACAGGAACGTCAGCGTCTCAAATCAACCTGGGTAAATCCGTTAGCGGAATCTGCAGCAGAAGTGAATGCTCACCTGGCTACGCCTTTGTCACGTGAAGCCAGCGGTGAAGATCTCCTGCGCCGCCCGGATATGACCTATGCTCAGTTGACCTCTTTATCTGCGTTTGCACCAGCGCTCGACGATGCTCAGGCCGCGGAACAGGTTGAGATTCAGGTGAAATACGAAGGGTATATCGCCCGTCAGCAGGAAGAAATCGAAAGACAACAGCGTAATGAGAACACCCTGTTGCCTGCAACGCTGGATTATCGTCAGGTCTCAGGCTTGTCGAATGAAGTTATCGCCAAGCTGAACGATCACAAACCGGTATCAATCGGTCAGGCATCGCGTATTTCTGGCGTTACGCCTGCCGCCATTTCCATTCTGCTGGTATGGCTGAAGAAACAAGGTATGCTGCGCCGCAGCGCTTGATAACACTATTTTGGCGGCGGGCGCTTCGCCTGCCCGCCCTACCAATTTGTAGTCCCGATAAGCTATAGCTCATCGGGAAATTGATTATGAACAGGTAACGACCGTGCTCAACAAACTCTCTCGTCTGCTGGCTGATGCTGGTATTTCTCTTACCGATCACCAGAAAAATCAGCTGATTGCGTATGTCGATATGCTGCACAAATGGAACAAAGCGTACAACTTGACGTCGGTACGGGATCCTAACGAAATGCTGGTGCGCCATATTCTGGACAGTATTGTCGTCGCGCCGTATCTGAAGGGGGAGCGTTTTATCGACGTGGGTACGGGACCGGGCCTGCCGGGTATTCCTCTCTCTATCGTGCGCCCAGAAGCGCATTTCACACTGCTGGATAGTCTGGGAAAACGCGTCCGTTTCTTGCGTCAGGTGCAGCATGAGCTTGCGCTTACTAACATCACGCCTGTGCAAAGTCGCGTTGAAGAATTCCCTTCAGAGCCGCCGTTCGATGGGGTCATTAGCCGTGCGTTCGCGTCACTTACTGATATGGTGAGTTGGTGCCATCATTTGCCTGGCCTGGATGGGCGTTTTTATGCGCTAAAAGGGCAGTTGCCAGAAGACGAAATTGCTTCGTTGCCTGCAGAATTCAGCGTCGAGTCGGTCGAAAAATTACGCGTTCCGCAACTGGATGGTGAACGTCATCTGGTGGTTATTAAGCCAAACAAAATTTAATTTTTATCAAAAAAAATAGAAAAAAAACGGCTATTCAGGTGTTAAAAGTCATAGGGAATAGTGTGGTTAAATGTCGTTACAATTCACTAGCGCCTTACGGTTTTGCATCATAACTATAACGTACCGTTTTTTGTTAAAAGCGAAACAAGTCAGCTGTGAAAATATCAGTCTGCTAAAAATAGAACGTAAGAACCACCCGTTGTGTTAATTTTTTATTATAAATGTCAATGCGTGGTTTTTTTGTTGTTAGCTGTTGTTTTTGAAATAGTGGCTATTTTTACGCTTAAATATCAAAAAGATGAAAAGGCATCATTTGCCACGTAAATAAATTATGCGAAGGTGAATATGTTCAATATGTGATCTGGTGCACGCTTTGCCGCCAGTATTTACGCGGCATTTGCAGTTTTGCATGATCGTTCACAGTTTGCTTAAAAGTGATAAATGTGGGGTAGCGAAAAATATTTAAACATTTATTCACTTTTTAGCTACTTATTGTTTGAAATCACGAAGGCGCACCGTATAATTTGACCGCTTTTTGATGCTTGACTCTAAGCCATAAAGAACGTTTTATACGACACGCGGCATACCTCGAAGGGAGCAGGAGTAAAAACGTGATGTCTATGTCGCTCTTGAGTCGAAACGTTGCTCGTAAGCTTTTGCTCACACAGTTTCTGGCGGTAATAGCAAGTGGATTGCTGTTTAGCCTCAAAGACCCTTTCTGGGGCATCTCCGCATTGTGCGGTGGATTGGCAGTGTTACTGCCTAATGTGTTGTTTATGATATTTGCCTGGCGTCACCAGGCGCATACACCAGCTAAAGGCCGAGTAGCCTGGACGTTCGCCTTCGGCGAAGCCTTCAAGGTGTTAGCTATGCTGGTTTTGCTGGTGGTGGCGTTGGCTGTTTTGAAAGCGGTATTCATGCCGCTGATCGTTACGTGGGTTTTGGTGCTGGTGGTTCAGATACTGGCGCCGGCTGTAATTAACAACAAAGGGTAAAGGCATCATGGCTTCAGAAAATATGACGCCGCAGGATTACATAGGACACCATCTGAATAACCTTCAGTTGGACCTACGTACATTCTCGCTGGTGGATCCGCACAACCCCCCAGCCACCTTCTGGACGCTCAATATTGACTCCATTTTCTTCTCGGTGGTTCTGGGTCTGTTGTTCCTGCTTATGTTCCGTAGCGTAGCTAAAAAGGCGACCAGCGGCGTACCAGGTAAATTTCAGACCGCGATTGAGCTGGTAATCGGCTTTGTGCATGGTAGCGTGAAAGACATGTACCATGGCAAAAGCAAGCTGATTGCTCCGCTGGCCCTGACGATTTTCGTCTGGGTATTCCTGATGAACTTGATGGATTTACTGCCTATCGACCTGCTGCCGTACATCGGTGAGCATATCTTTGGCCTGCCGGCTCTGCGTGTGGTTCCGTCTGCTGACGTAAACATCACCCTGTCGATGGCGCTGGGCGTATTTATCCTCATTCTGTTCTACAGCATCAAAATGAAAGGCATCGGCGGCTTCGCGAAAGAGTTGACGCTGCAGCCGTTCAATCACTGGGCGTTCATCCCTGTCAACTTAATCCTTGAAGGGGTAAGCCTGCTGTCCAAACCAATTTCTCTTGGTCTGCGACTGTTCGGCAACATGTATGCCGGTGAGCTGATTTTCATTCTGATTGCTGGTCTGTTGCCGTGGTGGTCACAGTGGATCCTGAATGTGCCATGGGCCATTTTCCACATACTGATTATCACGCTGCAAGCCTTCATATTTATGGTTCTGACGATTGTCTATCTGTCGATGGCATCTGAAGAGCATTAATTTACCAACACTACTACGTTTTAACTGAAACAAACTGGAGACTGTCATGGAAAACCTGAATATGGATCTGCTGTACATTGCTGCCGCTGTGATGATGGGTCTGGCGGCAATCGGTGCTGCGATCGGTATCGGCATCCTCGGGGGTAAATTCCTGGAAGGCGTAGCGCGTCAACCGGATCTGATTCCTCTGCTGCGTACTCAGTTCTTTATCGTTATGGGTCTGGTGGATGCAATCCCAATGATCGCTGTAGGTCTGGGTCTGTACGTGATGTTTGCTGTCGCGTAGTAAGCGTTGCTTGAATTAAGAGCAATATCAGAACGTTAACTAGATAGAGGCATTGTGCTGTGAATCTTAACGCAACAATCCTCGGCCAGGCCATCGCGTTTGTCCTGTTCGTTCTGTTCTGCATGAAGTACGTATGGTCGCCTTTAATGGCTGCCATCGAAAAACGTCAAAAAGAAATTGCTGACGGCCTTGCTTCTGCAGAACGAGCACATAAGGATCTTGACCTTGCAAAGGCCAGCGCGACCGACCAGCTGAAAAAAGCGAAGGCGGAAGCTCAGGTAATCATTGAGCGGGCGAACAAACGCCGTGCTCAGATCCTGGACGAAGCTAAAACTGAAGCAGAGCAGGAACGTACTAAAATCGTGGCACAGGCGCAGGCGGAAATTGACGCCGAGCGTAAACGTGCTCGCGAAGAGCTGCGTAAGCAAGTTGCTATCCTGGCTGTTGCTGGCGCCGAGAAGATCATCGAACGTTCCGTGGATGAAGCTGCTAATAGCGACATCGTGGACAAACTTGTCGCTGAACTGTAAGGAGGGAGGGGCTGATGTCTGAATTTATTACGGTAGCTCGCCCCTACGCCAAAGCAGCTTTTGACTTTGCCGTTGAGCACCAAAGCGTTGACCGTTGGCAGGATATGCTGACGTTTGCCGCTGAGGTGACGAAAAACGAACAAATGGCAGAGCTTCTCTCTGGCGCGCTGGCGCCGGAAACGCTCGCTGAGTCGTTTATCGCCGTGTGCGGTGAGCAGCTGGACGAAAGCGGCCAAAACCTGATTAGGGTAATGGCTGAAAATAACCGTCTGAATGCGCTCCCGGATGTTCTTGAGCAGTTTATTCATCTGCGTGCAGCCAGTGAGGCTATCTCTGAGGTAGAAGTCACTTCTGCCAATGCACTGAGTGATGAACAGCTTACAAAGATTAGTGCAGCGATGGAAAAACGTCTGTCACGCAAAGTTAAGCTGAATTGCAAAATCGATAAGTCTGTAATGGCAGGCGTAATCATCCGAGCGGGTGATATGGTCATTGATGGCAGCGTACGCGGCCGTCTTGAGCGCCTTGCAGACGTCTTGCAGTCTTAAGGGGACTGGAGCATGCAACTGAATTCCACCGAAATCAGCGAACTGATCAAGCAGCGCATTGCTCAGTTCAATGTTGTGAGCGAAGCTCACAACGAAGGTACTATTGTTTCTGTAAGTGACGGTGTTATCCGCATTCACGGCCTGGCCGATTGTATGCAGGGTGAGATGATTTCCCTGCCGGGTAACCGTTACGCTATCGCACTGAACCTGGAGCGCGACTCCGTAGGTGCCGTTGTGATGGGTCCATACGCTGACCTCGCCGAAGGCATGAAGGTTAAGTGTACGGGTCGTATTCTGGAAGTTCCGGTTGGCCGTGGCCTGCTGGGTCGTGTGGTGAACACTCTGGGTTCCCCAATTGACGGTAAAGGTCCGGTTGATAACGATGGCTTCTCGCCAATCGAAGTTATCGCACCAGGCGTAATCGAACGTCAGTCCGTCGACCAGCCAGTACAGACAGGTTATAAATCTGTTGATGCCATGATCCCAATCGGTCGTGGCCAGCGTGAGCTGATCATCGGTGACCGTCAGACAGGTAAAACCGCGATGGCAATCGATGCCATCATCAACCAGCGTGATTCCGGTATCAAATGTGTGTACGTGGCTATCGGCCAGAAAGCGTCCACCATTTCTAACGTGGTTCGTAAACTGGAAGAACACGGCGCACTGTCCAACACCATCGTTGTTGTGGCGACCGCGTCTGAATCTGCTGCTCTGCAATACCTGGCGCCATATGCCGGTTGCGCAATGGGCGAATACTTCCGTGACCGCGGTGAAGACGCGCTGATCGTTTACGATGACCTGTCTAAACAGGCTGTTGCTTACCGTCAGGTTTCCCTGCTGCTCCGTCGTCCACCAGGACGTGAAGCATTCCCGGGCGACGTATTTTACCTCCACTCCCGTCTGCTGGAGCGCGCATCCCGCGTAAACGCGGAATACGTTGAGAAGTTCACCAATGGTGAAGTTAAAGGTAAAACCGGCTCCCTGACCGCTCTGCCGATTATCGAAACCCAGGCGGGTGACGTTTCTGCGTTCGTTCCGACCAACGTAATTTCCATTACAGATGGTCAGATCTTCCTGGAAACCAACCTGTTCAACTCCGGTATTCGTCCGGCAGTTAACCCGGGTATCTCCGTATCTCGTGTAGGTGGTGCAGCGCAGACCAAGATCATCAAGAAACTGTCCGGTGGTATTCGTACCGCACTGGCGCAGTATCGTGAACTGGCAGCGTTTTCTCAGTTCGCTTCCGACCTGGATGAAGCTACTCGTAAGCAGCTGAGCCACGGTCAGAAAGTAACTGAACTGCTGAAGCAGAAACAGTATGCCCCAATGTCTGTAGCACAGCAGGGTGTGGTGCTGTTTGCGGCTGAACGCGGTTACCTCGAAGATGTGGAACTGGCGAAAATCGGTAGCTTCGAAGCCGCTCTGCTGGCTTACGTTGACCGTGACCACGCTCCGCTGATGCAAGAGATCAACCAGTCCGGTGGCTATAACGATGAAATCGAAGGCAAGCTGAAAGCTATCCTCGATTCCTTCAAGGCAACCCAGTCCTGGTAACGTCTGGCGGTCTGCTTTAGGGCGGACCGCAAGGCATTGAGGAGAAGCTCATGGCCGGCGCAAAAGAGATACGTAGTAAGATCGCAAGCGTCCAGAACACGCAGAAGATCACTAAAGCGATGGAGATGGTCGCCGCTTCCAAAATGCGTAAATCGCAGGATCGCATGGCGGCCAGCCGTCCTTATGCAGAGACCATGCGCAAAGTGATTGGTCACCTTGCGAATGGTAATCTGGAATATAAGCACCCTTACCTGGAAGAACGCGATGTTAAGCGCGTGGGCTACCTGGTGGTGTCGACCGACCGTGGTCTGTGCGGTGGCTTGAACATTAACCTGTTCAAAAAGCTGCTGGCGGATATGAAAGCATGGTCCGATAAAGGCGTTCAGTGCGATATCGCAATGATCGGCTCTAAGGGCGTGTCTTTCTTTAACTCCGTTGGCGGTAATGTGATTGCTCAGGTAACCGGCATGGGGGATAACCCTTCCCTGTCCGAACTGATCGGTCCGGTTAAAGTGATGCTGCAGGCCTACGATGAAGGTCGTCTGGACAGACTGTACGTTGTCAGCAACAAATTTATTAACACCATGTCTCAGACGCCAACCATCACCCAACTGCTGCCTCTGCCGGCATCAGATGATGATGAATTGAAGCGTAAATCCTGGGATTACCTGTATGAGCCAGACCCGAAAGCGCTGCTGGATACCCTGCTGCGTCGTTATGTCGAGTCTCAGGTTTATCAGGGCGTGGTAGAAAACCTGGCCAGCGAGCAGGCCGCACGTATGGTGGCGATGAAAGCCGCGACCGACAATGGCGGCAGCCTGATTAAAGAGCTGCAGTTGGTATACAACAAAGCTCGTCAGGCCAGCATTACTCAGGAACTCACCGAAATCGTCGGTGGTGCATCCGCGGTATAACCAGGTTAATTCGTAGAGGATTCAAGATGGCTACTGGAAAAATTGTCCAGGTAATCGGCGCCGTGGTTGACGTCGAATTCCCTCAGGATGCCGTACCGCGCGTGTACGATGCTCTTGAGGTTATGAATGGTAAAGAGAGCCTGGTGCTGGAAGTTCAGCAGCAGCTCGGCGGCGGTATCGTACGTACCATCGCCATGGGTTCTTCCGACGGTCTGCGTCGTGGTCTGGAAGTCAAAGATCTCGAGCACCCGATCGAAGTCCCGGTAGGTAAAGCAACTCTGGGTCGTATCATGAACGTCCTGGGTCACCCGATCGACATGAAAGGCGATATCGGTGAAGAAGAGCGTTGGGCTATCCACCGCGCGGCACCTTCCTATGAAGAGCTGTCCAGCTCTCAGGAACTGCTGGAAACCGGCATCAAAGTTATCGACCTGATGTGTCCGTTCGCTAAGGGCGGTAAAGTTGGTCTGTTCGGTGGTGCGGGTGTAGGTAAAACCGTAAACATGATGGAGCTGATCCGTAACATCGCGATCGAACACTCCGGTTACTCCGTGTTTGCGGGCGTGGGTGAACGTACTCGTGAGGGTAACGACTTCTACCACGAAATGACCGACTCCAACGTTCTGGACAAAGTATCCTTGGTATATGGCCAGATGAACGAGCCGCCGGGAAACCGTCTGCGCGTTGCTCTGACCGGTCTGACCATGGCAGAGAAGTTCCGTGACGAAGGTCGTGACGTTCTGCTGTTCGTTGATAACATCTATCGTTACACCCTGGCCGGTACAGAAGTATCCGCACTGCTGGGTCGTATGCCATCAGCGGTAGGCTATCAGCCGACTCTGGCGGAAGAGATGGGTGTTCTTCAGGAACGTATCACCTCTACCAAAACCGGTTCTATCACCTCCGTTCAGGCGGTATACGTACCTGCGGATGACTTGACTGACCCATCCCCAGCAACCACCTTTGCTCACTTAGATGCAACCGTGGTACTGAGCCGTCAGATCGCATCTCTGGGTATCTACCCGGCAGTTGACCCGCTGGACTCCACCAGCCGTCAGTTGGATCCGCTGGTTGTTGGTCAGGAACACTACGACACCGCGCGTGGCGTACAGTCTCTGCTGCAGCGTTATCAGGAACTGAAAGACATCATCGCCATCCTGGGTATGGATGAACTGTCTGAAGAAGACAAACTGGTGGTAGCACGCGCACGTAAAATTCAGCGCTTCCTGTCCCAGCCGTTCTTCGTTGCGGAAGTATTCACCGGTTCTCCGGGTAAATACGTATCCCTGAAAGACACCATCCGTGGCTTTAAAGGCATCATGGAAGGCGAATACGACCACCTGCCAGAGCAGGCGTTCTACATGGTTGGTTCTATCGACGAAGCCGTGGAAAAAGCCAAAAAACTTTAACGCCTTAATCGGAGGGTGATATGGCAATGACTTACCACCTGGACGTCGTCAGCGCAGAGCAGCAAATGTTCTCTGGTCTGGTCGAAAAAATCCAGGTAACGGGTAGTGAAGGTGAACTGGGTATTTTCCCGGGTCACGCACCGCTGCTCACCGCCATTAAGCCTGGTATGATCCGCATCGTTAAACAGTTCGGTCATGAAGAGTTTATCTATCTGTCCGGCGGCATTCTCGAAGTGCAGCCTGGCAGCGTGACCGTTCTGGCTGATACCGCGATTCGCGGACAGGATCTCGATGAAGCGAGAGCCCTGGAAGCGAAGCGTAAGGCTGAAGAGCACATTAAGAGCTCTCATGGTGACGTGGATTACGCTCAGGCATCTGCGGAACTGGCCAAAGCGATCGCGAAACTGCGCGTTATCGAGTTGACCAAAAAAGCGATGTAACACCGGCTTGAAAAGCACAAAAGCCAGTCTGGTTGCCAGGCTGGCTTTTTTTATGGTTTTGTTTCAGTGAAAGTGGAACTAAAAAGCTGTTTTATATTTTTGTGATTTGTGTCACAAAAATATTGATCGGTTAAAAAATGAGGCGTAGACTCTTTTTTGTGTGATGTGTGTCACATAATTAACTCAGATAAAAACAGGATACCAACATGAAACTGATTAACAAAATCATCGCCCTTTTCAGCAGTATGGAAGTTTAGTCTTCCCGACCTGCTCTGTGGCGCGATGCTTCATACGGTTATCAGCACGCGCCAGCTGTTATTAAATCCCCCTCCTCCGCTTGATCGTTTGTCCTCTTCCCTTTTAAAACTCTATTTTCCCTGTCTGTTTTTTTTGCTTCTCGCTGAATCACATTAATAAAATTGTATTTTTCTTTTGTAACTCTTTATTCATGCAGTAAAAAAATAGCAAAAACATTAACCTAAGGCTTTAATAAGAGCTGCCTCCTGGTTTTTGGGAGACAAAAGACGCCGAAATAGACGAAAATAGAGTGTTATCAGAGGGGAAATTTCCCCGATTGAACGTTTTATCTTCGGTCCATTTCACGATGAAAAAAATGTAGTATTTTCAATGTGAAACGGTATAAATTCGTTCTCAAATTACAGTCAGGACGTGTATGTTGAATAATGCTATGAGCGTCGTGATCCTTGCCGCAGGCAAAGGCACGCGTATGTATTCCGATCTCCCTAAAGTGCTGCATACCCTCGCAGGAAAGCCGATGGTTCAGCATGTCATTGATGCCGCTAATGAATTAGGTGCCACTCACGTACATCTGGTCTACGGGCACGGTGGTGATTTGCTTAAGCAGACGCTGAAAGATGGCAATCTAAACTGGATTCTGCAGGCAGAGCAGTTGGGGACCGGCCATGCAATGCAGCAGGCAGCGCCATTCTTTGGTGATGACGAAGACATTTTAATGCTCTATGGCGATGTGCCGCTGATCTCTACCGATACCTTACGTAGCCTGCGTGATGCTAAACCGCAGGGCGGCATCGGCCTGTTAACGGTAAAACTGGATGATCCATCCGGCTATGGGCGTATTACGCGTGAGAACGGTAACGTCACCGGTATCGTCGAGCATAAAGATGCAACTGACGAGCAGCGCCAAATCCAGGAAATCAACACTGGTATTCTGATTGCCAATGGCGCTGATATGAAGCGCTGGCTGTCCAAACTCACCAATAACAATGCGCAGGGTGAATACTACATCACCGATATCATTGCGATGGCGTATCAGGAAGGACGCGAAATTGCTGCGGTACATCCGGCACGTATTAGCGAAACGGAAGGGGTGAATAACCGTCTTCAGTTATCCCGTCTGGAGCGTGTTTATCAGTCTGAGCAAGCAGAGAAACTGTTGCTGGCGGGCGTGATGCTGCGCGATCCTGCACGTTTTGATCTTCGCGGTACGCTTATTCACGGGCGCGATGTTGAAATTGATACTAACGTTATCATTGAAGGTAACGTAACCGTTGGGGAGCGCGTCAAGATTGGTGCTGGCTGTATCATCAAAAACAGCGTGATTGGCGAAGGTTGTGAGCTTAGCCCATACAGTGTGGTGGAAGATGCCCATCTGGAAGCCGCTTGCACCATCGGTCCATTCGCGCGTCTGCGCCCGGGTGCTGAGCTGCAGGAAGGCGCGCACGTGGGTAACTTCGTCGAAATGAAAAAAGCGCGTCTGGGTAAAGGTTCTAAAGCCGGTCATCTGACCTATCTGGGCGATGCGGAAATCGGCGATAACGTGAATATCGGCGCGGGTACGATTACCTGCAACTACGATGGTGCCAATAAGTTTAAAACCATTATTGGTGATGATGTGTTTGTGGGTTCTGATACTCAGTTGGTGGCGCCTGTCACCGTGGGTAAAGGTGCCACCATCGCTGCTGGCACTACCGTAACGCGTAATGTCGCCGATAACGAACTGGTATTAAGCCGTGTACCTCAGGTCCATAAACAGGGCTGGCAGCGTCCGGTGAAGAAGAAGTAAGTGATTTTTGCCGGATGGCGGCCTACGTGCGGTGACGTTCTGTAGGCCTGATAAGCGTAAGCGCCATCAGGCAGACAAGAGATGAGGGGATAACATAATCCTCCGCTCAACAAGCAGTACCATAAAAATAACCCCACTCTCTACAAGGCTCGGGGCGCCCGGAAAGGGCAAATACAGGTCAGCGACAACGACAGGCAAATGCCTAAATTCGGAATCAAAAAATATGTGTGGAATTGTTGGCGCTATCGCGCAGCGTGATGTAGCTGAAATCCTTCTCGAAGGTTTACGTCGTCTGGAATATCGTGGTTATGACTCTGCTGGTCTGGCCGTTGTCAATGCTGAAGGCAACATGACCCGTCTGCGTCGTCTGGGTAAAGTGCAGATGCTGACTGCTGCTGCGGAAGAACATCCGCTGCATGGTGGTACAGGTATCGCTCATACCCGTTGGGCGACACACGGTGAACCTTCAGAAGCGAACGCGCATCCCCATGTTTCTGAACACATTGTTGTGGTGCATAACGGCATCATTGAAAACCATGA
This sequence comes from Citrobacter sp. Cb080, assembly GCF_030334745.1. Lineage (NCBI taxonomy): Bacteria > Pseudomonadati > Pseudomonadota > Gammaproteobacteria > Enterobacterales > Enterobacteriaceae > Citrobacter > Citrobacter sp. Cb080. Next base: position 116,450 of record NZ_JAOWDG010000078.1, read on the forward strand.
ACCTCTGCGTGAACTACTGAAAACCCGTGGTTACACCTTTGTTTCTGAAACCGACACCGAAGTGATTGCTCACCTGGTGCATTGGGAACTGGAACAGGGTGGTACGCTGCGTGAAGCCGTACTGCGTACTATTCCACAGTTGCGCGGTGCCTATGGCACGGTGATCATGGATACCCGTAACCCGGAAACTCTGCTGGCGGCCCGTTCAGGTAGCCCGCTGGTGATTGGTCTGGGGATGGGGGAAAACTTTATCGCTTCCGATCAGCTGGCGCTGCTGCCGGTAACCCGTCGCTTTATCTTCCTGGAAGAAGGTGACATCGCAGAAGTGACCCGTCGTTCTGTCTCTATTTTTGACAAGTCTGGCGCACAAGTGAAGCGTCAGGATATCGAATCGAATCTGCAGTATGACGCGGGCGAAAAAGGTATTTATCGCCACTACATGCAGAAAGAGATCTACGAACAGCCGAATGCAATTAAAAATACGCTGACCGGTCGCATTAGTCACGGTGAAGTGGATTTAAGCGAGCTGGGTTCACGTGCCAACGAGTTGCTGTCTCAGGTTGAGCATATCCAGATTATCGCCTGCGGTACGTCCTACAACTCCGGTATGGTGTCCCGCTACTGGTTTGAATCGCTGGCTGGTATTCCTTGTGATGTCGAAATCGCTTCCGAGTTCCGCTATCGCAAATCCGCCGTGCGTCGTAACAGCCTGATGATTACCCTTTCCCAGTCCGGTGAAACGGCGGATACCCTGGCGGGTCTGCGCTTATCTAAAGAGCTGGGCTATCTGGGCTCGCTGGCTATTTGTAACGTACCGGGATCTTCTCTGGTGCGCGAATCCGACCTGGCGATGATGACCAATGCCGGTACCGAAATCGGTGTGGCCTCGACGAAAGCATTTACTACCCAACTGACCGTTCTGCTGATGCTGGTGGCGAAACTGTCTCGTCTGAAAGGCCTGGATGCGTCTATTGAGCAGGAGATCGTTCACGGTCTGCAGGCACTGCCGAGCCGTATTGAGCAGATGCTGTCTCAGGACAAACGCATTGCCGCTCTGGCGGAAGGTTTCTCAGACAAACACCATGCGCTGTTCCTGGGGCGTGGCGATCAGTACCCGATTGCGCTGGAAGGCGCGCTGAAGCTGAAAGAGATCTCTTATATTCACGCTGAAGCATATGCTGCAGGTGAACTGAAACACGGTCCGCTGGCGCTGATTGATGCCGATATGCCGGTTATCGTAGTTGCACCGAACAACGAACTGTTGGAAAAACTGAAATCCAACATTGAAGAAGTTCGCGCTCGTGGCGGTCAGTTGTACGTCTTTGCGGACCAGGATGCTGGCTTTACCAGCAGCGAAAACATGCACATCATTGAGATGCCGCATGTGGAAGAGGTGATTGCACCGATCTTCTACACCGTTCCGCTGCAGTTGCTGGCGTATCACGTGGCGCTGATTAAAGGCACCGACGTGGACCAGCCGCGTAACCTGGCAAAGTCGGTTACCGTAGAGTAATCCGCACTTAACTGAACTGAAAATGCCCTGCTGCAAGCGGGGCATTTTTTTAGCTTGTTCTGTTTTTAATCAATTATCCCGCCTGTTTTATGTGACAAACCGTCATCTTCAACTACTGTTTTCAGTGTCATAAAAAGAAAATTTCAGCGAAATGTTATTGTCATGATGGTAATTAACATCCTGTTTTAAATGTATTTTTAGATAAAAAACTTCCCGAGCTTTTCATTGTCATAAAACTGTCATATTTCGTACATTTAACTGTCACCTGTTTGTCCTATTTTGCTCACAGTAGCAACTCAAACAACGATTTACGAAAACCGTGCAGGAGACATTATGAAAGTTATGCGTACCACTGTCGCAACTGTTGTCGCCGCGACCTTATCCATGAGCGCGTTTTCTGCGTTTGCAGCAGCGAGCCTGACAGGTGCAGGTGCAACCTTCCCTGCGCCAGTGTATGCCAAATGGGCAGATACCTATCAGAAAGAGACCGGTAGCAAAGTAAACTACCAGGGTATCGGCTCCTCCGGTGGTGTAAAACAAATTACGGCCAATACCATTGATTTCGGCGCCTCTGACGCACCGTTGTCTGACGAGAAACTGGCGCAAGAAGGCCTGTTCCAGTTCCCGACTGTTATCGGTGGTGTGGTGCTGGCGGTGAACATCCCTGGCCTGAAATCCGGCGAACTGGTGCTGGACGGTAAAACGCTGGGCGACATCTACCTCGGTAAAATTAAGAAGTGGGATGATGAAGCCATCACCAAACTGAACCCGGGTCTGAAGCTGCCTTCTCAGAATATCGCCGTTGTGCGTCGTGCTGACGGTTCCGGTACTTCATTCGTTTTCACCAGCTACCTGGCGAAAGTGAACGAAGAGTGGAAATCTAAAATTGGTTCCGGCTCTACCGTTAACTGGCCGACCGGTCTGGGTGGTAAAGGTAACGACGGTATCGCTGCGTTCGTACAGCGTCTGCCGGGTTCTATCGGCTACGTTGAGTACGCTTACGCTAAGCAGAACAACCTGGCGTACACCAAGCTGGTCTCTGCTGATGGCAAACCGGTAAGTCCGACCGAAGAAAACTTTGCCAACGCTGCAAAAGGCGCTGACTGGAGCAAAACCTTCGCTCAGGATCTGACTAACCAGAAAGGTGACGATGCGTGGCCGATCACTTCCACCACCTTCATCCTGGTGCATAAAGAGCAGAAGAAACCTGAGCAGGGCGCTGAAGTGCTGAAGTTCTTCGATTGGGCGTACAAAAATGGCGGCAAACAGGCTAATGACCTGGATTACGCCAGCCTGCCGGACAGCGTGGTTGAGCAGATTCGTGCTGCATGGAAGACCAACGTGAAGGACAGCAACGGTAAAGCGCTGTACTAAATACCCGTCATACTTCGAGCCGCAGTTGTGTTGGCTGTGCTTGTTCACCCCAGTCACATAGTGAATCTATGTGACTGGGTATTCACAAGCTTGCCGCCTTGCTGCAACTCGAATTATTTAGGGTATGGCATTACGTTAGCCGGGAAGCACGATAAAATGCGTGCTTCCTGGCCCAAACTTAAAGAGTGATTTATGGCTGCAACCAAGCCTGCTTTGAACCCACCGGGTAAAAAAGGTGACATGATATTCAGCGCGCTGGTAAAACTGGCTGCGCTGATTGTGCTATTGATGTTGGGTGGCATTATTGTCTCTCTGGTTATCTCCTCCTGGCCAAGCATTCAGAAATTTGGCTTCTCCTTTCTGTGGACTAAAGAATGGGATGCGCCAAACGATATCTACGGTGCATTAGTACCGATTTACGGTACGCTGGTCACCTCGCTTATCGCACTGCTGATCGCCGTTCCGGTGAGTTTTGGCATAGCCTTATTCCTGACTGAACTTGCTCCTGGCTGGCTGCGTCGCCCGCTGGGTATCGCTATTGAATTGCTGGCGGCAATTCCGAGTATCGTGTACGGCATGTGGGGCCTGTTTATCTTTGCCCCGCTGTTTGCGACTTACTTCCAGGAGCCGGTCGGGAACATCCTTTCCAACATTCCGTTTGTTGGCGCGCTGTTTGCGGGTCCGGCATTTGGTATCGGTATTCTGGCCGCTGGCGTGATCCTCGCCATCATGATCATCCCGTACATTGCGGCGGTTATGCGCGATGTGTTCGAACAAACGCCGGTGCTGATGAAAGAGTCAGCCTACGGCATCGGTTGTACTACCTGGGAAGTTATCTGGCGCATCGTCCTGCCGTTCACCAAAAACGGTGTGATCGGCGGCGTGATGCTCGGTCTGGGCCGCGCGCTGGGTGAAACCATGGCGGTGACGTTCATCATCGGTAACACTTACCAGCTCGATAGTGCCTCGCTGTACATGCCGGGCAACAGTATTACTTCTGCGCTGGCGAATGAATTTGCCGAAGCGGAATCAGGACTGCACGTTGCCGCGTTGATGGAACTGGGCCTGATTCTGTTTGTGATTACCTTCATCGTGCTGGCGGCGTCTAAGTTCATGATCATGCGCCTTGCGAAGAACGAGGGGGCACGCTAATGGCTACGCTTGAAATGCAAAACACCGCTGCGCTTGCGGAATCCCGCCGTAAAATGCAGGCGCGTCGTCGTCTGAAGAACCGCATCGCGCTGACGCTCTCTATGGCGACCATGGCATTCGGTCTGTTCTGGCTTATCTGGATCCTGATGTCCACGATCACCCGCGGTATTGACGGTATGTCACTGGCGCTGTTCACCGAAATGACACCTCCGCCGAATACGGCTGGTGGTGGTCTGGCGAATGCCCTGGCCGGTAGCGGACTGTTAATTCTGTGGGCGACCGTGTTTGGTACACCGCTTGGTATTATGGCGGGCATCTACCTGGCAGAGTACGGACGTAAGTCCTGGCTGGCTGAGGTGATCCGCTTTATCAACGACATCCTGCTTTCTGCGCCATCAATCGTGGTCGGTCTGTTCGTTTACACCATCGTGGTAGCAAAAATGGAGCACTTCTCCGGCTGGGCGGGCGTTATCGCGCTGGCGCTGCTGCAGGTGCCCATTGTTATTCGTACCACGGAGAACATGCTCAAGCTGGTACCGGATAGCCTGCGTGAAGCCGCCTATGCGCTGGGTACGCCGAAATGGAAGATGATTTCTGCGATCACCCTGAAGGCCTCTGTCTCAGGCATCATTACAGGCGTTTTACTGGCTATTGCACGTATCGCAGGTGAAACGGCTCCGCTGCTGTTTACGTCGCTCTCCAATCAGTTCTGGAGCACCGACATGATGCAGCCTATCGCCAACCTGCCGGTCACTATCTTTAAGTTTGCGATGAGCCCGTTTGCTGAGTGGCAGCAACTGGCCTGGGCCGGGGTACTGATTATTACCCTGTGCGTACTGCTGCTGAACATTCTGGCGCGCGTCATTTTCGCGAAGAAGAAACACGGTTAAGACGAAGTGCCGGATGGCGGCGTAAACGCCTTATCCGGCCTACGATTGAAGACATTTGTAGGCCTGAAAGCTGCGCGCCATCAGGCATGATGAGGAAAAGATAGAAATGAGTATGGTTGATACTGCCCCGGGTAAGATTCAGGTTCGTGATTTGAACTTCTACTATGGCAAGTTCCATGCCCTGAAGAACATCAACCTGGATATTGCCAAAAACCAGGTAACGGCGTTTATCGGGCCTTCAGGCTGTGGTAAATCGACGTTGCTGCGTACGTTCAATAAAATGTTTGAACTGTACCCGGAACAGCGTGCGGAAGGCGAAATCCTGCTGGATGGCGACAATATTCTCACCAACACTCAGGATATCGCTCTGCTGCGTGCCAAAGTGGGCATGGTATTCCAGAAGCCGACGCCGTTCCCGATGTCCACCTACGACAACATCGCTTTTGGCGTGCGTCTGTTTGAGAAACTCTCTCGTGCGGATATGGACGAGCGTGTGCAGTGGGCATTGACCAAGGCCGCGCTGTGGAACGAAACCAAAGATAAATTACACCAGAGCGGGTACTCTCTCTCCGGTGGTCAGCAGCAGCGTCTGTGTATTGCGCGTGGGATCGCCATTCGCCCGGAAGTGCTTCTGCTTGATGAGCCGTGTTCAGCGCTCGACCCTATTTCTACCGGGCGTATCGAAGAGCTGATCACTGAGCTGAAAGAGGATTACACCGTCGTTATCGTTACCCACAACATGCAGCAGGCTGCGCGTTGTTCCGATCACACGGCATTTATGTACCTGGGCGAGTTGATTGAGTTCAGTAACACGGACGATCTGTTCACCAAGCCCGCGAAGAAACAAACTGAAGACTACATCACCGGTCGTTACGGCTGATTCAGGAGCTTGTTGTGGATAATCTTAACCTTAATAAACATATTTCCGGCCAGTTCAATGCAGAGCTGGAAAGCATCCGTACCCAGGTGATGACCATGGGCGGCATGGTCGAGCAGCAGCTTTCTGATGCGATTACCGCCATGCACAATCAGGACAGTGAGCTGGCGAAGCGCGTCATTGAGGGCGATAAGAACGTCAATATGATGGAAGTGGCGATCGACGAGGCCTGCGTGCGTATCATTGCCAAGCGTCAGCCGACCGCCAGTGACTTGCGTCTGGTGATGGCGATTATCAAAACGATCGCTGAGCTGGAACGTATTGGCGACGTTGCGGATAAAATTTGCCGCACCGCGCTGGAGAAATTTTCTCAACAGCATCAGCCGCTGCTGGTAAGCCTGGAATCACTGGGTCGCCACACCGTACAAATGCTGCATGACGTGCTGGATGCGTTTGCGCGTATGGATCTTGACGAAGCGGTACGTATTTATCGCGAAGATAAGAAAGTCGACCAGGAGTATGAAGGTATCGTGCGTCAGCTGATGACCTACATGATGGAAGATCCGCGTACCATTCCAAGCGTGCTGACCGCGCTGTTCTGCGCGCGCTCCATCGAGCGTATCGGTGACCGTTGCCAGAATATCTGCGAATACATCTTCTACTTCGTGAAGGGACAAGACTTCCGTCACGTGGGCGGTGATGAGCTGGATAAGCTGCTGGCGGGCAAAGATCCGAAAGAGTGATGTTTGTGGCGGGTGGCGCTAACGCTTACCCGCTCTACGAGACATGCAGGCCGGATCAGCGTTAGCGCCATCCGGCCTTTCAGTTATCGCGTAATATTCCAACCCCGCGCCTTCCATAACGCTGGCAACTGCGCCAGATCGGTAAACGTCGTCACTTTTGGATGATCGATTGGTTTGTTATGCGGATCGGCGCAGAAGTAAAACACTTCCATCCCTGCAGCAATCCCCGCCTGGGCACCTGCGCTGGAGTCATCAACCAGAATGCAGTTCTCAACGTTAACATCCATCGCTTTCGCCGCATGGAACATCAGGGCCGGATCGGGTTTCCAGCGTTGAATATCGTAGCCGCTGAACAGCAAATCAGGGAAATGGTGCAACATACCCAGCTTACCCAGCGAGTGCTGCATTTTGCTGACCGGACCGTTAGATACCACGCTCATAGGGACGGTCATGCTGTCCAGCAGCGCATTGGCTCCGGCAATCACCTCCAGTTCCGTATCGAACAGACGTGCGACCTCTGCCCGGTAAACCGGTTCTAATTCGGCTTTTGCCAGTTCGACACCGTGCTCTTCGTTGATAATGTCGATGATCTCGTACAGCTTTACCCCCTTGAAGCGTTTAAAAGTTTCTTCAAGATCGAGCGTAATGCCGAACGCCTGGAACATGCTGACATACGCGCGAGAACAAATCACTTCACTGTCGACAAGGGTACCGTCACAGTCAAAAAATACGGCTTCTATCTGGGACATGTCATTTCCGTTTTAACAAGTTTAACGTTTTCGTAATGCATTATTGGGCGACGCAATCGTTGCCGTATAAGCAAAATCAATGAAAAAAGTTGCTCATAACCCAACCCTATTGTCGCATTTTGGTATAGGATAGCGACGAATTTTCCCTCCTTGTTCGGAAATTGATAATGAGTCAACAACACACAACCCAGGCTTCTGGCCAGGGGATGCTGGAACGCGTGTTCAAACTGCGCGAACATGGCACGACGGCACGGACCGAAGTGATCGCCGGTTTAACCACCTTCCTGACGATGGTGTATATCGTTTTTGTTAACCCGCAAATTCTTGGCGTGGCTGGCATGGATACCAGCGCCGTCTTTGTGACCACCTGCCTGATTGCTGCATTTGGTAGCATCCTGATGGGCCTGTTTGCCAACCTGCCGGTCGCACTTGCGCCTGCTATGGGTCTGAATGCGTTCTTCGCCTTCGTGGTCGTTGGCGCGATGGGCCTGTCATGGCAGATCGGTATGGGCGCAATCTTCTGGGGCGCGGTAGGTCTGCTGCTACTGACGATTTTCCGCGTACGTTACTGGATGATTGCCAACATCCCGGTTAGTTTGCGCGTGGGGATCACCAGCGGTATTGGTCTGTTCATCGGCATGATGGGGCTGAAAAACGCTGGTGTTATCGTCGCCAACCAAGACACCCTGGTGTCTATTGGCAACCTGACGTCCCACAGCGTACTGCTCGGTATTCTGGGCTTCTTTATCATCGCGATTCTGGCTTCACGTAACATCCATGCGGCGGTACTGATCTCTATCATTGTGACCACGCTGCTGGGTTGGATGCTGGGCGATGTCCATTACAACGGGATCGTCTCCGCGCCGCCGAGCGTAATGTCCGTTATCGGGCATGTTGATCTGGCTGGTTCGTTTAACATTGGTCTTGCGGGCGTAATTTTCTCGTTCATGCTGGTCAACCTGTTCGACTCCTCCGGTACGCTAATTGGCGTCACGGATAAAGCCGGTCTGGCGGATGCGAAGGGTAAGTTTCCGCGTATGAAGCAGGCGCTGTATGTGGATAGCGTGTCATCGGTTGCTGGTGCGTTTATCGGTACTTCTTCCGTTACCGCGTATATCGAGTCTTCTTCCGGGGTTTCTGTCGGTGGACGTACTGGCCTGACCGCGGTAGTTGTCGGCCTGCTGTTCCTGCTGGTTATCTTCCTGTCGCCGCTGGCGGGAATGGTACCGGGATATGCGGCCGCTGGTGCGCTGATTTACGTTGGCGTCCTGATGACATCAAGCCTGTCGCGCGTGAAGTGGGATGACCTAACTGAAGCCGTTCCGGCGTTTATTACCGCCGTGATGATGCCGTTTAGTTTCTCGATTACCGAAGGTATCGCGCTGGGCTTTATTTCCTACTGTGTGATGAAAATCGGTACCGGACGTTTCCGCGATCTCAGCCCATGCGTCATCGTTGTCGCACTGCTGTTTGTGTTGAAGATTGTGTTTATCGACGCGCATTAATTGCCGCTGAGACGGTGCTGCGCGAGGCGTGTAGACCTGATAAGCGCAGCGCCATCAGGTAAATTTGATAACCGGATACGGCCCGCCAGGCATTGCAGCCAGCGGGCTTTTTCTTTTAGGCTTTCACACGCTGGATGTAGTCGCCAAATGCGGTCAGCTGGCCGGTTAGATGGTCCAGCGTACTTTGGTCGATCACTTCACCTGTCTGCGGGTCCACTTTGTTCTGAATCACGCCGCCCATAAATTCCGGCTTGTTCATTACCATGGCGTCGAGGAACACCAGGATCTGACGTAGATGATACTGGCAGCGCGCGCCGCCAATGGCGCCCATGGAGCTGGTCTGGATCAGCACCGGCTTACCCGATAATGGCTGATCCGGCAGGCGGGACAGCCAGTCGATGGCGTTCTTCAGTCCGCCAGGCACGGAATAGTTATATTCCGGTGTCACGATGACGACACCGTCAGCCTTCCTGATTTGCTCTGCCAGCGCTTCTACGCTTGCCGGAAAACCTTCTTCCTGCTGGAGGTCGGCATCGTACAGTGGGATATCACCAATTGATGGCAACGCGTTGACTTCCATTCCTGCTGGAGCAATCTTGGGCAGCGTACGGGCAACCATTCCATTAAACGAACCTTTGCGTAGACTTCCCAGTAACGTAACAACATTCAATGTTTCTGACATGGTGACTCCTGTTTCATCATAAAGGTTAAATCAAAGCGTATGGCTCTTCGCTGCGCATAATTGAGAGAACCGGATCAGACGACCCGTAGGCTCATTGGCGCGGGTCTGGATATCAGGCAAACTTTTCCATTCCTGTTTACCATCAAACTCCCAAACCTTGAGTTTTTCAATGGTTGGCGTAACCGCAACCGACCACACCAGAACATCTTCCGCATCGCAAATGGCTTCAACCTGCGCAACATGGGCACATTTCAGACGTCCTGCGCCGGGTAAAAGCTGGAGTTCGTGCGGATCATCATTGCTTACATCGCCGGTGAGTTTGAGTACGCTCTGGCGCAACGTAATGAGCTGCGCGCGTGCTTCGTTGGGGTCGTTTTGGTTATTGATCCACAGATTTTCGTTGCTGGAGAAGCGCCATGTTTCCGTTGAATGCGGATGGTGAAAGCTGCGGGTAGCTCGCTGCAGTTCCATATCCAGCCCGCACGTTCCTTCAGTTGTTAGCGCAACGCCAACGATATTCCCGGCATAAGAAATCGAAAATCCCGGCAGGTTCTTATCGCGAAAAATGGGCTTACCTTTGGCCTGAGTAACAATCTCGGGCAGCGTACTGGTGCCGTAAAGCATAAACATCAGTTCAGCGAGTAAACTTCGGGAAGCCAGGAAACGTGTTCGGCGATGAGCGGGGAGATCTCTTGCTTCGATATGACATGGAGAAGGGAGGCGAGCTGAAACCAGGTGTCCCTCCGTAAGAATCCCTCTGGCAAAATGTGTCGCCATTTTTCGCTCCGTGATTAATGGTCCGTGATAATTACCAGAGTAACATTTACGCGGCATCCAGGCAGGCTTTGCTGCCCAAAAAGTAAGCTGAAATAGAATACATTACGCGATATTTACATTTCTGTTGCCAGAATAGTCGATTTAGCAACAAAGTGGCGGTGCAACGTCAGGACATATCGCGATAAAGCGCCTTGATGGTGTCTTTCAACCAGACGATCTTAGGATTATGACTGTTACGTTTGTGCCAAAGAAGGGTGAACGGTACGCGCATTTTTTCCAGCTGCGCGGCATCAAAAGGCATAGGACGCGCCACGAGCGGAAGCTGGTGGAGTTGGTTATAACGCTGGCAATAAACCGGAGCTGTGGCTATTAGCGCGTGATCCGGCTGGGCGGCCAAAAACAGCGACTGCTCAAAACCGGGCAGACATAACGCAATATTGCGCGCGCGCCCCATCTCTTGCAGGACTTCATCCAGCGCCCAGGTATCGCTTTGCTCCCAGCTAATGCTGATGTGCGGATAGCGCAGAAATGTGTCCAGATTCCACTCTTCCTGCAATGCCGGATGATCTTCACGTAGCCAGACACAGGGGAGATCGGAAAACAGCACTTCATGGTCGATCGACAACGGCAGCAAACTCAACAGTTCACGCGAACGCGGATGGCTTTCCCGGCCAGTAAAGCCGATATCCACTTCGCCGCGAATAATTGCATCCAGCGAATCATAGTCCCAGTTGCGTATTTTGATCGTCGCCTGGGGATAACGCTGATAGATCTGTCGGGAGAGCGCGTTAAACATGATCATCACCAGCGGCGTTTCGGCCACCAGATCAAACTTCAGCCCGCGCGGCGCTTCATGGTGTGGCTTATCCAGCAACTGGTTGCTCATCTGCATCCACTCTGCCAGATTCTGTTCCATGCTGACCATCAGCGGTGTTGGCGTTAGCCCCAGCGGGGTGTTTACAAACAGTGGATCGTCAAACCAGGCCCGCAGTTTCGACAGCGACTTGCTGACCGCCGACGGCGTGACGTTCATCCGTTTGGCAGTTTTGGTAACACTGCGTTCCTGCATCAACAGCTGCAGACAGAGCAATAAATTAAGATCGAGACTGCTGAGGGATTTCTTCATGAGTTGGCGTGGACCGGTTAGGGGCAACAGTGATAATCAGCATGATACTCACTATGCTACAGCCAATCAGAATCCCGATCAGCATATTCAGCGCATCAAGACCGAGCACCGCCGCCAGCCATATCCACAGCGAGGAACCGCAAACCTGCGCAATACCTAACGCCGAGCTGGCAACGCCCGCACGCAGCGAGAAAGGTCCCAGCGCCTGGCTCATCGCGACACCGAAGCCGACCGAGAACCCGGCACAGATTAAGGTCAGCCCAAACAGCGTCACCATGTGCGTACTGGCAAGGGTTAACACCACACCAGCAGACAGAAACAGCACTTGTGAGGTCAGCATCAGAACACGAGGTTTAAACACGCTCAGGGCGAATGGCGTAGAGAACGAGACCGCCATACTGATGCCTGCGGTCATGGCCATCGTGGTGGCGTACTCTCCACGGTCAAAGCCCATCACTTCCATCAACAGCACCGGCGAAGTATTCACGAAGGTCAGGATCACCGACACGCTGAGAGTGGTGATGGCCAGACGGCTTAAGAAAAAACGGTTCACCAGGGATTCAGATAGGTGGTTCTTCTCTGCAGATGCCGGGAGCGTCGCTGGGCGCGATTCTCGCAGGATAAACACTGACAGCAGGCAAACGGCCACCCCCATACCGATCATCGTGTAGAACAGGCTCTGCCACGGATATTTGAGCATAATCAGATGCCCCATCACCGGCGCCAGTACCGGCACGATACAGGTGATACCGTTCAACAGCGACAGTACCTTCGCCCGGCGGCGATCGTCGAGCGTATCGCGCAGGATGGCGAAAGCCACCACATAGCAGCAGCCTGCGCCGACGCCCTGAATAAAGCGGCCTGTGAGAAACGGCGTACCGCTTTCGGCGAATGAACACAGCGCAGAGGCGAAAATAAAGATGAGGGCGCCGACAATAGCGACGGGTTTGCGTCCTGACTGGTCGGCAATTTTCCCGGCAAACAGCATCGCCGTCGCCATTCCCGCCAGATAAACCGAAAACGCGATATGCAGTTGCGCCTCGCTGGCCTGTAAATCGGCAGCAATACGGGGCAGCCCCACCAGATACATATCAATACCCGCGGGATAGAGTAACACCAGGGCGAAACTGCAGATTAGAAAGCGTGTCATAGCGACCTCATGAGGAATGTGGCGCTAAGCATACGGGCAGAGAGTCAACTGCACGAGTTGCCATTTGGACAACAGTGATTTCCATATGGGAAATTACTTGTAGCCGGATAGCCGCTTTGCTTTATCCGACTTACGGGTACTGTAGGCCCGGTAGGCATCGCACCACCGGGCAACAGAACGTTATTTGCCAATACAGAAGCTGGAGAAAATCCTTCCCAGCAGATCGTCGGAGGTAAATTCCCCGGTGATCTCACTGAGGTTCTGCTGCGCCAGACGTAGTTCCTCTGCCAGCAATTCTCCGGCCCATGCTCCGAGCAGTTGGGCTTTACCCTGCTCGAGATGCTCCGCCGCTTCTGCCAGCGCCTGCAGGTGACGACGGCGCGCCAGGAAGCCGCCTTCCATATTGGTTTCAAAGCCCATGCTCTGTTTGAGATGGTTACGCAGCACGTCAACGCCTTCACCGGTACGCGCGGATAGGCGAACCAGTGAGTGGCCATTTACTTCGCTAAGGCCCAGCGTCTCACCGGTAATATCCGCTTTGTTACGCACCACGGTAATCGGCAGTTTGGCTGGCAGGCGGGCAATAAAGTCTGGCCAGATGTCAGCCGGGTCCACGGCGTCGGTGGTGGTGCCATCAACCATAAACAGAACGCGGTCGGCCTGTTCAATTTCCTGCCACGCGCGTTCGATACCAATGCGTTCAACTTCATCGCTGGCATCGCGCAGACCGGCAGTGTCGATGATGTGCAGCGGCATACCGTCGATATGAATATGCTCACGCAGTACGTCGCGAGTCGTACCCGCAATGTCGGTCACAATGGCCGCCTCACGACCTGCCAGCGCGTTCAGTAGGCTTGATTTCCCGGCATTTGGGCGACCGGCAATGACCACCTTCATCCCTTCGCGCAGCAGGCTGCCCTGACGCGCTTCGGCACGAACAGCATCGAGATCGCTGATAACGTTGTTGAGCTGCGCTTCAATCTTGCCATCAGACAGGAAGTCGATTTCTTCATTCGGAAAGTCGATCGCCGCTTCCACGTAGATGCGCAGGTGAGTGAGCGCTTCCACAAGATGATTTACCCGTGCAGAAAATGCGCCCTGCAACGAGTTCAGCGCCGAGCGAGCGGCTTGCTCTGAGCTGGCATCGATCAGGTCGGCAATTGCCTCTGCCTGGGCCAGATCAAGCTTATCATTGAGAAACGCACGCTCGGAGAATTCACCCGGTCTGGCAATGCGCAGCCCGGGAATGGTCAGAATACGTTTGAGCAGCAGATCGAGAATCACCGGACCGCCGTGGCCCTGAAGCTCTAAAACATCTTCACCGGTAAAGGAGTTCGGACCGGGGAACCACAGGGCAATTCCTTGATCCAGCGTGCTGCCATCCGCGTCTTTAAACGGCAGATAGTCGGCATAGCGCGGTTTTGGTAGTTTCCCCAGTACGGTTTCTGCAACCTCGCGCGCCTTCAGGCCGGAGATGCGCAGGATACCCACGCCACCACGTCCCGGTGGGGTGGCCTGAGCGACGATGGTGTCGTTATGGTTCATGATAGCTCTCTTGTAAATGTAAAAAAGGCGGTCTAATGACCGCCTTCTCTGGCATTAACTTTACCGTGAATACTCGAAATAATTCAAGTTGCAGGAAGGCGGCAAGCAAATGCAGCCAACGCACCTGCGACTAATATCAGGAGTTTTTCTTCTCGCGGCTATGCAGGCCACGTTTCTCCAGACCACGGTAAATCAGCTGCTGCTGAATAATGGTTACCAGGTTGCTGACGATATAGTACAGCACCAGACCTGACGGGAACCACAGGAAGAACACGGTGAAGATGACCGGCATAAAGGTCACGATCTTCTGCTGCATCGGGTCGGTCACGGTGGTCGGAGACATCTTCTGAATGAAGAACATCGTCACGCCCATCAGGATCGGCAGGATGTAGTACGGGTCCTGTGCAGACAGGTCATGGATCCACAGAGCGAACGGCGCATGACGCAGTTCAATGGAGCCCATCAGCATGTAGTACAACGCCAGGAAGATTGGCATCTGGATGATCAGCGGGAAGCAGCCGCCCAGCGGGTTAACCTTCTCAGCTTTGTACAGGGCCATCATTTCCTGGCTCTGACGCTGTTTGTCATCGCCCAGACGCTCACGCATAGCCTGAATCTTCGGCTGCAGCATACGCATCTTCGCCATGGAGGTGTACTGCGCTTTGGTCAGCGGGTACATGATGCCACGAACGATAAAGGTGATAACGATGATGGAGAAGCCCCAGTTACCCAGGAAGCTATGGATCCACTTCAGCAGTTTGAACAGCGGCTGAGAGATGAACCACAACCAGCCGTAATCCACGGTCAGATCCAGGTGCGGTGCAACTGCCGCCATTTTATCCTGAATTTCCGGGCCGACCCACAGGGTGCTGGTCATCGCGCCAGTCTGGCCAGGCTGAACCAGTACCGGCTGTGATTTATAGCCGATAGCGGCAATGCCGTTACCCAGGTTAGCGGTATAGAAGTTGTTGGTGCCGTCGTTACGCGGAACCCATGCCGTTGCGAAATACTGTTGCAGCATTGCGACCCAGCCGTCTTTAGCATTGACGTTCAGGTTTTCGTTTTCAGCAATGGTGTCGAATTTGTATTTCTCATACTTCTCATCCGGCGTGGAGTACGCCGCGCCACGGAAGGTGTGCAGCGCAAAGTTGCTGCTACCGGTGTCGCGATGAGATGGCAGATTGATGGATTGCTTCAGCTGACCAAAGGTGGAGACTTCCAGCGGTTTTTCGCCGGCGTTCTGCACGCTGTAGTTAACGTTGACAGCATATTCACCGCGCTTGAGTACAAACGTTTTAGTGAATGTGTTACCCGCTGCGTCAGTATAGGTCATCGGGATCTGCAGTTCGTTCTGACCGTCAGCCAGTACAAACGCGTCTTTTTCGACGTTGTACAGCGGACGCGGGCCGTTAGCCGGGTTATCCGGGCCGTCACGACCTGTCAGGCCACTCTGTGCCTGGTAGATGAACTGTGGCGTGGTTTCCAGTAACTGGAACGGTTCGGTAGAACCGAGTTCTTTCGGGTAAGCTGGCAGTGAAGCCTGTTCCACATCACCACCACGGGTGTTGATGGTCAGATTAAGCACGTCAGTTTTAACCGTAATCAGTTTCCCCTGGCCACTGGCCGGTACGCCCTGGTCTGCGGCGCTACCCGCTGCGGTGGTCGTTGTCTGCGTGGTCTGTTGGGCCTGAGGTTGCGGGTTTTTATCCTGCTCCCAGGCTTGCCAGATCATGAAAGACACGAACAGCAAAGCGATGACTAAAAGATTGCGTTGCGAATCCATCGTTAGTGTTCTCTGGTATCAAATGGTCCGGGCGGGACGGGATCGTCACCACCAGGGTGTAAAGGGTGGCATTTTAATACGCGTTTCACCGTCAACCAACTGCCTTTTATCACTCCAAACCTGCGCAATGCCTCAATTCCGTAGCTCGAGCAGGTTGGAGTGAAACGGCAATGCGGCCCAAGCAGCGGACTGATCAGGCGTTGATAGACCCGAATAAGGGCTATCAGGACCCGCGAGCCAGGCGACAATGGCGACGCCATAATTTTTCCAACGCTTCCGAGAGAGCACGGTTATCGAGGTCAGCAACCCCTTTTTTCGCCACCACCACGAAATCCATTGCAGGAAGTTCGTGCTGACGTAAACGAAAGCTTTCACGTGTCAGACGTTTAATCCGATTGCGTTCATGCGCGCGTTTAACGTTTTTCTTGGCGACGGTAAGACCGATACGGGGATGCCCCAGCGAATTCAGGCGGCCGAGGATGGTGATTTGCGGCGTGCCAGCCCGTTGTGGCTGCTGGAAGACGAATGTGAAATGAGTGGGAGTTAACAAACGTAACTCCCTGGGAAATGCGAGCTTAACCACTCAGGGGCTAGCTTTTATTACTTAGAAACGGTCAGACGAGAACGGCCTTTAGCACGACGACGTGCCAGAACCTGACGACCATTTTTATTAGCCATACGAGCACGGAAGCCGTGAGAACGGTTGCGCTTCAGTACAGACGGTTGAAAAGTGCGTTTCATGGCGACTTCTACCTAAACTTGAATAAATTCACTGACTTTTGCGTATACCCGAACGAATTTCGAACGACTTACGCCACAGTGTGGGTGATTAAAGAGGCCGGATTGTAATAATTGTACACTCCGGAGTCAATTCTCTTTCCTTATTTCCCGCTTTTTTCCGCATGGTTTCGCGTATAAAACAGGCAGCGTTGACGCCGTAAGGCGACCGTTACTCGCTGGGGGTAAGAATTATACGGGCTGGCGGATAAAGCGCAAGGATCGCTCGGGATCTTTATTAGATCGTTTAAGCAGTAAAGCATCTTTACTCATTAATTTTTTCAATATGCGCGCTAAAACCTGCAGCACTTCTCCAGGATCGTTTACACTTAGCCGATTCTGGATCATCCTGTGGATAAATCGGGAAGAATCTGTGAGAAACAGAAGATCTCTTTCTCAGTTTACGCTATGATCCGCGGTCCTGATCGTTTCAATGGATCCTGATCGGGTAAAAATTGCAGATAGCAATTCGCACGTCACCCTTTGCATAGGGTCTTGTCGATGTGCGTCAACAATCATGAATGTTTCAGCCTTTGTCATTTATCGACTTTTGTTCGAGTGGAGTCCGCCGTGTCACTTTCGCTTTGGCAGCAGTGTCTTGCCCGATTGCAGGATGAGTTACCAGCCACAGAGTTCAGTATGTGGATACGCCCGTTGCAGGCGGAACTGAGCGATAACACGCTGGCTTTGTATGCGCCAAACCGTTTCGTGCTTGATTGGGTAAGGGATAAATACCTTAATAATATTAATGGATTACTCAATAACTTCTGTGGAGCGGATGCCCCGCAGCTGCGCTTTGAAGTCGGTACTAAACCCGTCACGCAAACGCTGAAAACGCCGGTGAACAACGTTGTTGCGCCCGCTTACGTGGCTCAGCAAGTGCAACCGCAACGTGCCGCTCCGGCGGCGCGCTCAGGCTGGGATAACGTCCCGGCACCGGCAGAACCTACCTATCGTTCTAACGTCAACGTCAAACACACGTTTGATAACTTCGTTGAAGGTAAATCTAACCAACTGGCGCGCGCGGCGGCACGTCAGGTGGCGGACAATCCTGGCGGCGCCTACAATCCGTTATTCCTTTATGGCGGTACGGGTCTGGGTAAAACCCACCTGTTGCACGCTGTCGGTAACGGTATTATGGCGCGTAAGCCAAACGCGAAAGTGGTGTATATGCACTCCGAACGTTTTGTGCAGGACATGGTTAAGGCCCTGCAAAACAACGCGATCGAAGAGTTTAAACGCTACTACCGTTCCGTGGATGCGCTGCTGATTGACGATATCCAATTCTTCGCGAATAAAGAACGATCGCAGGAAGAGTTTTTCCACACCTTTAACGCCCTGCTGGAAGGCAATCAGCAGATCATCCTGACTTCGGATCGCTATCCGAAAGAGATCAACGGCGTTGAAGATCGTCTGAAATCCCGCTTCGGCTGGGGACTGACTGTTGCGATCGAGCCGCCTGAGCTGGAAACGCGCGTCGCGATCCTGATGAAAAAAGCCGACGAAAACGACATTCGTCTGCCGGGTGAAGTGGCGTTCTTTATTGCCAAGCGTCTACGCTCTAACGTACGTGAGTTGGAAGGCGCGCTGAACCGTGTGATCGCCAACGCTAATTTTACCGGCCGGGCGATTACCATCGATTTCGTGCGCGAAGCGTTGCGCGATCTGCTGGCTTTGCAGGAAAAGCTGGTCACCATCGACAATATTCAGAAGACGGTGGCGGAGTATTACAAAATCAAAATTGCGGATCTGCTTTCTAAGCGTCGATCTCGCTCGGTAGCTCGTCCGCGCCAGATGGCGATGGCGCTGGCAAAAGAGCTCACTAACCACAGTCTGCCGGAAATTGGCGACGCGTTTGGTGGGCGTGACCATACTACCGTGCTTCATGCCTGTCGCAAGATTGAGCAGTTGCGTGAAGAAAGCCATGATATTAAAGAAGATTTCTCCAATTTAATCAGAACATTATCTTCGTGACGCTATGAAATTTACCGTTGAACGTGAACATTTATTAAAACCGCTTCAGCAGGTCAGCGGCCCGCTGGGTGGACGTCCTACACTGCCTATTCTCGGAAATCTGCTGCTGCAGGTTGCTGACGGTGCGCTTTCTCTGACCGGTACCGATCTCGAAATGGAGATGGTGGCGCGCGTGGCGCTGATCCAGCCTCATGAACCTGGTGCGACCACCGTTCCGGCGCGTAAATTCTTCGATATTTGCCGTGGGTTGCCGGAAGGCGCGGAAATTGCCGTTCAACTGGAAGGCGATCGCATGCTGGTGCGGTCTGGCCGCAGCCGTTTCTCGCTGTCTACGCTGCCTGCCGCCGACTTCCCGAATCTGGACGACTGGCAGAGCGAAGTCGAATTCACTCTGCCGCAGGCCACGATGAAGCGCCTGATTGAAGCCACGCAGTTTTCGATGGCGCATCAGGACGTGCGTTACTACTTAAACGGCATGCTGTTTGAAACCGAAGGGGAAGAGCTGCGTACTGTGGCGACCGACGGTCACCGCCTGGCGGTCTGTTCAATGCCAGTCGGTCAGCAGTTACCCAGCCATTCGGTGATCGTTCCGCGTAAAGGCGTGATTGAACTGATGCGTATGCTCGACGGCGGCGACAACCCGCTGCGCGTGCAGATTGGCAGCAACAACATTCGTGCGCACGTGGGTGACTTCATCTTTACCTCCAAGCTGGTTGATGGCCGTTTCCCGGATTATCGCCGCGTATTGCCGAAGAATCCGGACAAACACCTGGAAGCCGGTTGCGATATCCTCAAACAGGCATTTGCCCGTGCGGCGATCCTCTCTAACGAGAAATTCCGCGGCGTGCGTCTGTATGTCAGTGAAAACCAGCTGAAAATTACCGCCAACAACCCGGAGCAGGAAGAAGCGGAAGAAATTCTGGATGTCTCCTATCCTGGCACTGAACTGGAAATCGGTTTTAACGTTAGCTACGTACTGGACGTACTGAACGCGCTGAAGTGCGAGAACGTTCGTATTCTGCTGACCGATTCCGTATCGAGCGTACAGATTGAAGATGCTGCCAGCCAGAGCGCGGCTTATGTTGTTATGCCTATGAGACTGTAATGTCGCTCACCCGTCTGTTGATCCGCGACTTTCGCAATATCGAAAGCGCGGATCTCGCTTTATCCCCTGGCTTTAACTTCCTGGTTGGCGCGAACGGCAGCGGCAAAACCAGCGTGCTGGAAGCCATCTATACGCTCGGCCACGGCCGGGCGTTTCGCAGTTTGCAGATTGGCCGCGTAATTCGCCACGAGCAGGAGTCGTTTGTTTTACACGGGCGTTTGCAGGGGGAAGAGCGTGAGACATCGATTGGCCTGACGAAAGACAAACTGGGCGACAGCAAAGTGCGCATTGACGGCACTGACGGGCACAAGGTCGCGGAACTGGCGCACCTGATGCCGATGCAGCTGATCACGCCAGAGGGGTTTACTTTACTCAATGGCGGCCCCAAATACAGAAGAGCATTCCTTGACTGGGGATGCTTTCACAATGAAGCCGGATTTTTCACCGCCTGGAGCAATCTGAAGCGACTGCTCAAGCAGCGCAACGCAGCCCTGCGCCAGGTGAGTCGTTATGAGCAACTGCGTCCGTGGGATAAAGAACTGATCCCGCTGGCGGAACAAATCAGCACCTGGCGCGCGGAGTACAGCGCCGGTATCGCGCAGGATATGGCGGATACCTGTCAGCAGTTTCTACCCGAGTTTTCTCTCTCCTTCTCATTCCAGCGCGGCTGGGAGAAAGAGACCGATTATGCCGAAGTGCTGGAACGCAGTTTTGAACGCGATCGCATGTTGACCTACACCGCGCACGGTCCGCACAAAGCGGATTTTCGCATTCGCGCTGACGGTGCGCCGGTGGAAGACACGTTGTCGCGTGGGCAGCTAAAGCTGCTGATGTGCGCCTTACGTCTGGCGCAAGGGGAGTTCCTCACCCGCGAAAGTGGGCGGCGGTGTCTCTACCTGATAGATGATTTTGCCTCTGAACTTGATGATGCCCGTCGTGGGCTGTTAGCCAGCCGCTTAAAAGCGACGCAATCTCAGGTCTTTGTCAGCGCAATCAGCGCTGAACACGTTCTGGACATGTCGGACAAAAATTCGAAGATGTTCACCGTGGAAAAGGGTAAAATAACGGATTAACCCAAGTTTAAATGAGCGAGAAACGTTGATGTCGAATTCTTATGACTCCTCCAGTATCAAAGTCCTGAAAGGACTGGATGCGGTGCGTAAGCGCCCGGGTATGTATATCGGCGACACGGATGACGGCACCGGTCTGCACCACATGGTATTCGAGGTGGTAGATAACGCTATCGACGAAGCGCTCGCGGGTCACTGTAAAGATATCGTTGTAACGATTCACGCTGACAACTCCGTGTCCGTTACCGATGATGGCCGTGGTATCCCAACCGGTATTCACCCGGAAGAGGGCGTTTCGGCGGTGGAAGTTATCATGACCGTTCTGCACGCAGGCGGTAAATTCGATGATAACTCCTATAAAGTTTCCGGTGGTCTGCACGGCGTAGGTGTTTCCGTAGTAAACGCCCTGTCACAGAAACTGGAGCTGGTGATTCGCCGCGAAGGTAAAGTGCATCAGCAAACTTACGTGCACGGTGTGCCGCAGGCGCCGCTGGCGGTAACCGGCGAAACAGAAGCGACGGGTACTCAGGTACGTTTCTGGCCAAGCCACGAAACCTTTACCAACGTCGTTGAGTTTGAATACGAGATTCTGGCTAAGCGTCTGCGCGAGCTGTCGTTCCTGAACTCCGGCGTCTCTATTCGTCTGCGCGACAAGCGCGATGGTAAAGAAGACCATTTCCACTACGAAGGCGGCATCAAGGCGTTTGTTGAATACCTCAACAAAAACAAAACGCCGATCCACCCGAATATCTTTTACTTCTCCACCGAAAAAGACGGTATCGGCGTTGAAGTTGCGCTGCAGTGGAACGATGGTTTCCAGGAAAACATCTACTGCTTCACCAACAACATTCCGCAGCGTGACGGCGGTACTCACCTTGCAGGCTTCCGTGCGGCGATGACCCGTACCCTGAACGCCTACATGGACAAAGAAGGCTACAGCAAAAAAGCCAAAGTCAGCGCCACCGGTGACGATGCCCGTGAAGGCTTGATTGCCGTTGTTTCCGTGAAAGTACCGGATCCGAAGTTCTCCTCACAGACCAAAGACAAGCTGGTCTCCTCTGAGGTGAAATCGGCGGTAGAACAGCAGATGAACGAACTGCTGAGCGAATACCTGCTGGAAAACCCGTCTGACGCGAAAATCGTCGTTGGCAAAATTATTGATGCTGCACGTGCCCGTGAAGCGGCACGTCGCGCGCGTGAAATGACCCGTCGTAAAGGCGCGCTGGACTTAGCGGGCCTGCCGGGCAAGCTGGCGGACTGTCAGGAACGCGACCCGGCGCTGTCCGAACTGTACCTTGTGGAAGGGGACTCCGCGGGCGGTTCTGCGAAGCAGGGCCGTAACCGTAAAAACCAGGCGATTCTGCCGCTGAAGGGTAAAATCCTCAACGTCGAGAAAGCGCGCTTTGATAAAATGCTCTCTTCTCAGGAAGTGGCGACGCTGATCACCGCGCTCGGCTGTGGCATCGGTCGTGACGAGTACAACCCGGACAAACTGCGTTATCACAGCATCATCATCATGACCGATGCGGACGTCGACGGCTCGCATATTCGTACGCTGCTGTTGACCTTCTTCTATCGTCAGATGCCGGAAATTGTGGAACGCGGCCACGTTTACATTGCACAGCCACCGCTGTACAAAGTGAAAAAAGGCAAGCAGGAACAGTATATTAAAGATGACGAAGCGATGGATCAGTACCAAATTTCTATCGCTCTGGATGGCGCAACGCTACACACTAATGCCAGCGCACCTGCTCTTTCAGGTGAGTCGTTAGAAAAACTGGTTTCTGAATACAACGCGACGCAGAAAATGATTGGCCGTATGGAACGTCGTTTCCCGAAAGCGCTGCTGAAAGAACTGGTTTATCAACCGACGCTGCCGGAAGCTGATTTGGCGAACGAGCAGACCGTTACCCGCTGGGTTAATTCGTTGATTACCGAGCTGAACGAAAAAGAACAGCACGGCAGCCTGTGGAAGTTTGATATCCACCACAACGCAGAGCAGAACCTGTTTGAGCCGATTGTGCGCGTCCGTACTCACGGTGTGGATACCGACTATATTCTGGACCACGAGTTTGTTACCGGTGGCGAATACCGTCGTATTTGTACGCTCGGTGAGAAGCTGCGCGGGCTGATCGAAGACGATGCGTTTATCGAACGTGGCGAGCGCCGCCAGCCGGTTGCCAGCTTTGAGCAGGCGCTGGAATGGCTGCAGAAAGAGTCACGTCGCGGCCTCGCTATCCAGCGTTATAAAGGTCTGGGCGAGATGAACCCGGATCAGCTGTGGGAAACCACTATGGATCCGGAAAGCCGTCGTATGCTGCGCGTTACCGTGAAGGATGCGATTGCCGCCGACCAGCTCTTCACTACGCTGATGGGCGATGCCGTTGAACCGCGTCGCGCGTTTATCGAAGAAAACGCCCTGAAAGCGGCGAACATCGATATCTAACTTGCACCCAGCTCTACAACCGTCCTGCAAAAGGGGAATCTCGATTCCCCTTTCTATCCCCCTTTTCGTAGCTGTTTTTTGAGCGGAATCGCGTTAGCATGAGGACGGACTCATTTAATCCGGGGAACTCATGGCTATCAAACTTATTGCTATCGACATGGATGGCACACTTCTGCTGCCCGATCACACCATTTCACCCGCGGTCAAAACGGCGATTGCCGCAGCGCGCGCGTGGCGTAAATGTGGTGCTGACCACGGGGCGCCCGTATGCCGGCGTCCACAGCTATCTGAAAGAATTGCATATGGAAGAACCCGGTGACTACTGCATTACCTACAATGGCGCGCTAGTGCAGAAAGCAGGGGATGGCAGTACTGTCGCGCAAACCGCGTTGAGCTATGATGATTATCGTTATCTGGAGCAGCTCTCCCGGGACGTTGGCTCGCATTTCCACGCACTCGATCGCAACACCCTGTATACCGCGAACCGTGATATCAGCTACTACACGGTGCATGAATCGTTTGTTGCGACGATTCCGCTGGTGTTCTGTGAAGCCGAGAAAATGGATCCCGCAACCCAGTTCCTGAAAGTGATGATGATTGACGAGCCGGAGATCCTCGATAAAGCTATCTCGCGCATACCTGCGGAAGTAAAAGAGAAGTACACCGTGCTGAAAAGTGCACCGTATTTCCTCGAAATCCTCGATAAACGCGTCAATAAAGGGACTGGCGTGAAATCGCTGGCCGATGCGTTGGGTATAAAAGCCGAAGAGGTGATGGCGATTGGCGATCAGGAAAACGACATCGCGATGATTGAATACGCAGGCGTGGGCGTTGCCATGGACAACGCTATTGGATCAGTCAAAGAAATCGCCAACTTTGTGACGAAATCTAACCTTGAAGATGGCGTCGCGTATGCCATTGAGAAGTTTGCGCTGAAATAAGATGTTATGGGCAAATGCCTTGGCGCGTTTGCCCTGTTTCAGCAATTAGTTGTGATACTGAGTGGTCACCTTGAGGAATATGCGCCACGCCGCTGCGCATTATCCATTTACGGGAAAACGCCGACGTCAGGGCCCGACTTTTCAGAATCTTGCCAAACAGTTTGAGACGTAACTTGCGGGTGGCTTTGCGGTAAGCGTGATTCATATCTGGTGCATCCCGCAATAATACAGATTTGAGCGCCTCCGCGCTGTCCAGCGCATAGCTAATCCCCTCCAGTGAGCTGGCGCTGATAAAACCGGCCGCTTCGCCAATCAAAAATGCGTTGTCCTTGCCACAGACGAAGTCTTTCCAGCGTGAAGGAAACAGCACCGTACATTTTTCACTTTTCACCGGTTTGCCGAACTGAAATTGGAACGCTTCCATCTTCGCTTTCAGCGCGTCAAAGCGCGCCTGACCGTCCTTCATCGGGTAGGCACCGCCAAAGATAAAATAGCCATCTTTGCTGATACTCCAGGAATAACAGTCGGTTGCGTCGTTATCAAAAATGCAGGAATAGAACGGGACGGGATGCTTTTCCGCAAACCATTGTTGAATCGCAACATATTTACGGATCTGGTGCCGGGGATAGAGATGACGGCGTACCAGTGAGTTCGCGCCGTCGGCTCCCACCAGATAACGCGCGGTGATCTGCTGCTCCCAACCGTCGGCGCGGAAGATAACATGCCATTTATCGCCCTCGCGCCAGATTTTCCGACACAGGCTGTCGTGGTACACCTGTACATCATCAGGAATGAGAGATTTAAGCCATAAATCAAAAGCATGGCGGTTGATATTAATGTAGCTACGCTGGTAGTTACGCGTCAAAGAGGCTGCAACATCAACCGTTTTAACGCTAAATATTTGTGGGTTAGCGATGACATCAACGGGTAAGGTTATCCCGTCGCGGATAAACGAACGCTGGGCATCCGGGGCTAACAGACCGCCGCAGGGTTTGGTGAAACCTTCGTTGCCACACTGGTGTTTTTTATCCAACGCGATCACGCGCATTTTTCCACTCAACTGCCGCGCCAGCGCTGCGCCTGCCGGGCCTAACCCGATAATGGCTACGTCAAAATGTTCCATCTTTCTGTCCGCAAAAATGAAGATGGCGATACGCTAAAGCCTGAAAGTGAAGTGCTTGTGAAGTATGATTGCTGAAATCGTCTTGTATTAGGGCATTCCATGAAGCAAATCACCTTTACGCCGCGTAATCATCAGCTTACCAATATCAATACCTGGACACCGGACAGCCAGTGGCTGGTCTTTGATGTGCGCCCTTCCGGTGCCTCTTTTACCGGCGACACAATTGAGCGCGTCAATATTCATACTGGCGAGCTGGAGGTGATTTATCGGGCCATGCAGGGATCGCACGTTGGCGTGGTGACCGTTCATCCAAAGTTGGAAAAATATGTGTTTATTCATGGGCCTGAAAATCCTGATGAAACATGGCATTACGACTTCCATCATCGGTGTGGGGTGATAGCTACGCAGGCAAAAGTGGAGAATCTGGATGCAATGGATATTACCGCCCCATATACGCCGGGCGCGCTGCGCGGCGGGAGTCATGTGCATGTATTTAGCCCGAGCGGCGAGTTTGTCAGTTTCACCTATAACGACCATGTGCTGCATGAGCGCTCACCGGAGCTGGATCTACGCAATGTCGGTGTGGCTGCGCCCTATGGTCCGGTGACGGTCTCCGCGCAGCATCCCCGTGAGTACAGCGGGAGCCATTGGTGCGTGCTGGTAACCCAGACGACACCCACGCCTAAACCGGGTAGCGATGAGATTAACCGCGCCTATGAAGAGGGCTGGGTAGGGGAAAACAGACTGGCGTTTATCGGTGATACGTTATCAGTCACGGGCGAGAAAGTGCCGGAGTTATTTATTGTTGATTTACCTCAGGATGAAAGCGGCTGGAAACAGCCGGGCGACGCTCCGCTGGAGGGCACTGAGGCGACAATGCCTGCGCCGCCATTCGGTATTAATCAACGCCGCCTGACGTTTACTCATGCGCGCGCCTTTCCCGGTCTGGTAAATCAGCCGCGCCATTGGGTGCGCAGTAATCCAAAGGCATCTGAGATTGCATTTTTAATGCGTGATGACGTCGGCATTGTGCAACTGTGGCTGATTTCCCCACAAGGAGGAGAACCGCGTCAGCTTACCCGCTGCGCCACGGATATTCAGTCAGCATTCAACTGGCATCCGTCAGGGAAATGGCTGGGGTTTGTACTGGATAACAAAATTGCTTGTTGTGATGCTCAGACGGGAGAGGTTGATTTTCTAACGGACCGTCACGGCAACCCACCATCGGGCGATGCGATCATCTTCTCTCCTGATGGTCGACAGGTTGCGTGGATGGAAGACGTCGAGGGTTTCCGCCAGTTGTGGGTAACAGAGACTGGGCGTTAACTTAAGGAGCAGGCATTTCAGCCGGAGGGATAACGGCGTTCGTGGCCTGCGTTCTCTCCTCGCTTTTTTCTACACGGGATCTCACCGAGTTATCTTTGCGAAAGAGATCCCACGGAAGTAATACTGTATCCAGTACTGCGGTAAACGGCATATCCAGAATCGCCAGTGACTTGGTTCCCCAGTTTGTATCACTTTCGCTAATCATTGTGGCGCTGGCGCGCGTGCCAGGATACGTCCCTTCTTTGCCTCCGGTATGCGACATAATGCTGGAACAGCCGCTCACAAACGCCATCCCGCTGCACATTGTCAGTGTTACCAACATTTTTTTTATCATCATTTTTTTCATCTGTATTTATTGTGTTTGCATGGTGAGTTAAAGCGATCCGTTGCGAAAATAACATCACCATTTCGTCACACTGTGGCGGCTATCGCGATTTAACGATAACAACTGCTCACACCAGTGTATGCAATAGACAACAAACTGCAAAAAAAGTCAGATGAATACGCTTGAAAAGTTTGTATTAAGACCCATTTTTAGAGTGTAGACAAATGAAGGGCATGCCTGATGGGTGTCCTGGCTACCTGACCTGTCCATGATGGAAGGTCTATTATTCTCGCTGATTTCAGGAGCTATTGATTATGCGTAACTTTGATTTATCCCCGCTGTACCGTTCTGCTATTGGTTTTGATCGCCTGTTTAACCTGCTGGAAAACAATCAGGGCCAGAGCAATGGCGGCTACCCTCCGTATAACGTTGAGCTGGTAGACGAAAACCATTACCGAATTGCGATTGCCGTTGCTGGTTTTGCTGAAAGCGAACTGGAAATTACTGCCCAGGACAATCTGCTGGTGGTGAAAGGCGCCCATGCGGACGATCAAAAAGAACATACTTACCTGTATCAGGGGATTGCCGAGCGCAACTTCGAACGTAAGTTCCAGTTAGCGGAGAACATTCATGTTCGCGGCGCGAACCTGGTGAATGGTCTGCTGTATATCGATCTCGAACGCGTGATTCCCGAGGCGAATAAGCCGCGCCGCATCGAAATCAACTAATTCTGTGGGCCGCTTCAGGCGGCCCTGCTAAGCAATCGGCTTGCCGTCAGGGAGCCAAAAGGTACTTACTCGCTTCTTAGAAGGAGATTATTATGCGTAACTACGATTTATCCCCACTGCTGCGTCAATGGATCGGTTTTGACAAACTGGCCAATGCCTTGCAAAACACGGGCGAAAGCCAGAGCTTCCCGCCTTATAACATCGAAAAGAGCGATGATAACCACTACCGCATTACCCTTGCGTTAGCCGGTTTCCGCCAGGAAGATCTGGATATTCAACTGGAAGGCACACGCCTGACCGTGAAAGGTACGCCGCAGCAGCCGGAAAAAGAGACCAAATGGTTGCATCAGGGGCTGGTCACTCAGCCGTTCAGCCTGAGCTTTACGCTGGCTGAAAATATGGAAGTCTCCGGCGCAAGCTTCACTAACGGCTTGCTGCATATCGATTTGACCCGGAATGAACCTGAAACCATCGCTCCACAACGTATCGCCATCAGCGAACGTCCCGCATTAGACAGTTAAATAGCTCCATGCCTTTGCCCCGCCAGAAATGACGGGGCTTTTTTGTGCATCAGCCCACATGAAACTATTATCTGGGAGGGCAGGATGCCGGAAGCGCTGCCATTGCCAGAAAAAAGCATTCAGCAATTTCAAATCGACGTGAAGAAAAACAGTAAAGAACGTCCTTCTTAAGCGCTCCTGGGCGCTCTGTAGCATGATAATGTGCGCCACTCTGCATTCATGCCTGAACGGTTCAGTCATAATCTTCGTTAAATAAAATGTTATTCACAGGGAACAGGAAAATGAGTGATATAGCATTGACGGTCAGCGTTCTGGCAATGGTGGCAGTTGTCGGATTATGGATCGGCAACATAAAAATACGTGGTGTTGGTTTTGGCATCGGAGGCGTGCTGTTCGGCGGTATTATTGTCGGGCATTTTGTCGATCAGGCAGGGATGACCCTGAGCGGCGACATGCTGCATTTTATTCAGGAATTTGGCCTGATTCTTTTCGTCTACACCATCGGTATTCAGGTGGGGCCGGGCTTTTTTGCGTCACTGCGCGTTTCGGGCCTACGGCTGAATCTGTTTGCCGTGCTGATTGTTATCATGGGTGGCCTGGTCACCGCGATCCTGCATAAGATTTTTGCCATTCCCCTTCCCGTGGTGCTGGGCATTTTTTCCGGTGCGGTCACCAATACTCCGGCGTTAGGCGCGGGGCAGCAGATTCTGCGCGATCTGGGTACTCCTGTTGATGTGGTGGATCAGATGGGGATGAGCTATGCCATGGCTTATCCTTTTGGTATCTGCGGTATTTTGCTCACTATGTGGCTGATGCGCCTTATTTTTCGCGTTAACGTCGATGCCGAAGCCCATCAGCATGAATCCACGCTGACCAACGGACACGCGCTGATTCAGACGATGAATATCCGTGTGGAAAACCCGAACCTCAACAATATGGCTATTCAGGATGTCCCAATCCTGAACAGCGACAAAATCATCTGCTCACGTTTGAAACGTGAAGAAACATTGATGGTGCCGTCGCCGGGAACGATTATCCAGATGGGCGACCTGCTACACCTGGTTGGTCAGCCTGCTGATCTGCACAACGCGCAGGTGGTGATTGGGCAGGAGGTGGACACATCGCTGTCGACGCGAGGCACCGATTTACGCGTTGAGCGCGTGGTGGTGACCAACGAACAGGTGCTGGGGAAACGAATCCGCGACCTGCATTTCAAAGAACGTTACGACGTGGTTATCTCCCGTCTGAACCGTGCGGGGGTTGAGCTGGTAGCCAGCAGCGACGCCAGTCTGCAGTTTGGCGACATCCTCAATCTGGTCGGTCGACCTTCCTCGATTGATGCTGTTGCCAATGTGGTGGGTAACGCCCAGCAAAAACTGCAGCAGGTGCAGATGCTGCCGGTATTTATCGGGATCGGGCTGGGTGTTCTGCTGGGTTCAATCCCGCTTTTCATTCCGGGGTTCCCGGTGGCGCTAAAACTGGGGCTGGCCGGTGGGCCGCTGATTATGGCCTTGATCCTGGGGCGTATTGGCAGCATTGGTAAGCTGTATTGGTTTATGCCCCCCAGCGCTAACCTGGCGCTGCGAGAGTTGGGTATTGTGCTGTTTCTCGCAGTGGTTGGCCTGAAGTCAGGCGGTGATTTTGTTCATACCCTGACGCAGGGGGATGGCCTGAGCTGGGTGGGCTACGGTATTTTCATCACCGCGATTCCGCTGATTACCGTGGGGCTGCTGGCGAGGATTTTCGTCAAAATGAACTACCTCACGCTGTGCGGAATGCTGGCTGGCTCAATGACCGATCCGCCTGCACTGGCATTTGCTAACAACCTGCATGCCACCAGCGGGGCAGCGGCGCTGTCGTATGCGACCGTTTATCCGCTGGTGATGTTCCTGCGAATTATCACGCCGCAACTGCTGGCGGTGATTTTTTGGGGGATGGGTTAGTCAGGCTGAGTCTGGGTGGACGCGCCGTAAGTGGTAGTCCACCTGGTACTCGCTGGCGTTTCTGAACATCACCGAATAATTCAAAAACTCCCCGCTATCGCTGTAGGACAGTGAGGTAATCCGCAGCAATGGCGTCTGTTCAGGTACGTTCATCTGCGCGGAAAGCTGCTTATCGGCAAGAACGGGAGTCAGACTTTCATAGTTGCCGCTGATAGTTATTCCGCACTCTTTCTCGATGTAATCGAATTTTGACCCTTCCAGATGCGCCAGCGATAAATTACGGAATAATTTTACCGGCATGTAGCTGTCTTCAAGCATCAGCGGCTTGCCGTCCACATAGCGAACGCGACGTGAGAAGTAGATGCGTTCATTAATCTGGATACGCAGTTGGCTGGCAATTGCTGGTGGTGCGGGCATCACTTCAAATACCAGTACTTCACTGGTGACCTCTTTCCCTTGTCGCTTCA
This sequence comes from Citrobacter sp. Cb080, assembly GCF_030334745.1. Classification (NCBI taxonomy): domain Bacteria; kingdom Pseudomonadati; phylum Pseudomonadota; class Gammaproteobacteria; order Enterobacterales; family Enterobacteriaceae; genus Citrobacter; species Citrobacter sp. Cb080. Next base: position 147,062 of record NZ_JAOWDG010000078.1, read on the forward strand.
GTACTTCCGCCAGTCCGGTAAGGTTTGTGGTTTCATGATGGACATCTTTGCGCGCCACATAAGTTCCACTCCCATGACGGCGTACGACCAATCCCCAGCCAATCAACATATCAATTGCTTTACGGATCGTCATTCGTGAAACCGCGAACTCTTGGGCAAGCTTTTTTTCACCAGGCAACGGGCTACCGATGTTGTAATCAGAAGAATTCAGGCGAATTCGTAGTCGTTCCGCAATTGATTTGTAGATCACTACCAGACCTCTTTTTTCTTTTAATTACTGCACCATAAACCTTTTGATGTCTAACTTTTACGTAAAAAGTAGACCTCATTGCCGAAATTAAAACCATGAAAGCGATCACGAATCGCAGCGGCATGCCATGTCTGAAGGATCGCAACTTTCTATTCTCGTATCAGGCCAGCAATCACTACAAAAAAGGCCTCTCCCCTACTGGTTGTTATATGAGGATGTGAAAATGCTCAGTCAAATACAACGCTTTGGCGGCGCGATGTTCACCCCGGTGCTGCTGTTTCCCTTTGCCGGTATCGTCGTCGGTATCGCTATTATGCTGCGCAACCCGCTGTTTGTGGGTGAAGCGCTTACCGATCCCAACAGTTTGTTCGCACAAATCGTTCATATCATCGAAGAAGGTGGCTGGACGGTATTTCGCAATATGCCGCTGATTTTCGCCGTTGGTCTGCCGATCGGTCTGGCGAAACAGGCTCAGGGGCGCGCTTGTCTGGCGGTACTGGTCAGCTTTCTTACGTGGAATGACTTCATCAATGCCATGGGCATGACCTGGGGAGATTTCTTCGGCGTGGATTTTAGCGCAGACCCGACGGCAGGTAGCGGCTTAACGATGATGGCCGGGATTAAAACACTAGATACCAGCATCATCGGCGCCATTGTCATTTCCGGTATTGTTACTGCCTTGCATAACCGTTATTTCGACAAACCCTTGCCAGTATTTCTCGGTATTTTTCAGGGAACATCGTTTGTGGTGATCATTGCCTTCCTGGTGATGATTCCCTGTGCCTGGCTGACGCTGCTGGGTTGGCCAAAGGTGCAGATGGGGATTGAATCTCTGCAAGCTTTTCTGCGTTCTGCGGGTGCGCTGGGGGTATGGGTTTATACCTTCCTTGAGCGTATTTTGATTCCGACCGGGCTGCATCACTTCGTCTATGGTCCATTTATCTTCGGCCCTGCGGCGGTGGAAGGCGGCATCCAGGTCTACTGGGCGCAGCACTTGCAGGAATTCAGCCAAAGCACAGAGTCGCTGAAAACGCTGTTCCCGGAAGGGGGTTTTGCTCTGCACGGCAATTCGAAAATCTTTGGTTCATTAGGTATTGCTCTGGCGCTTTACTTCACTGCCTCTCCGGAAAACCGGGTGAAGGTGGCGGGATTATTGATCCCCGCTACGCTAACGGCTGTGTTGGTTGGGATTACCGAACCGCTGGAGTTCACCTTCCTGTTTATCTCACCCTTGCTGTTTGCGGTACACGCCGTGCTGGCGGCCTCCATGGCGACGGTAATGTATCTCTGCGGCGTGGTAGGCAATATGGGTGGCGGCCTGCTTGACCAGTTCTTACCGCAAAACTGGATCCCAATGTTCCACAACCATGCCGGAATGATGTTCACCCAGATAGCGATTGGCCTGGCCTTTACCGCGATCTATTTCACCATCTTCCGCGCGCTGATCCTGCGCTTCAACCTGAAAACGCCGGGCCGGGAAGATAGCGAAATCAAACTCTACACCAAAGCTGACTATAAAGCCGCGCGTGGGCAAACCACCGCTGCTGCGCCAGACACCAAACTGGGGCAGGCGGCCGGTTTTCTGCAAGCGTTAGGCGGCGCAGGCAATATCGAAAGTATTAATAACTGCGCCACTCGCCTGCGGATTGCGCTTCACGACATGGCGAAAACGCAAAGCGATGACGTCTTCAAAGCGCTGGGTGCACACGGTGTTGTGCGTCGCGGCAATGGTATTCAGGTCATTGTTGGTTTACACGTCCCTCAGGTACGCGACCAGCTCGAAACGCTAATGAAATCTACTTTATCAAACGAACACATCCCCATGACGGAGGCAGTATCATGAAAAAATTCTCAGTGGTTATCGCAGGTGGCGGTAGTACCTTCACTCCAGGCATCGTGCTGATGTTGCTGGCAAACCAGGACCGTTTCCCGCTTCGTGCGCTGAAATTTTATGACAACGATGGCGCGCGTCAGGAGGTGATTGCCGAGGCGTGTAAAATCATCCTCAAAGAGCAGGCGCCGGAGATAGAGTTTAGTTACACCACCGATCCCAAAACTGCGTTTACCGATGTTGATTTTGTGATGGCACATATCCGCGTGGGTAAATACCCAATGCGTGAACAAGACGAGAAAATCCCATTACGTCACGGGGTGTTAGGCCAGGAAACCTGTGGGCCGGGCGGGATTGCCTACGGCATGCGATCTATTGGCGGTGTGCTGGAACTGGTGGATTATATGGAAAAATATTCACCAAACGCCTGGATGCTTAACTACTCTAACCCGGCGGCAATTGTGGCTGAAGCCACGCGTAGACTGCGTCCAAATGCGAAAATCCTCAATATTTGCGATATGCCCATCGGTATTGAAGGACGGATGGCGCAGATCGTCGGCCTTAAAGATCGTAAACAGATGCGCGTGCGCTACTACGGGCTGAACCACTTTGGCTGGTGGACATCAATTGAAGATCTCCAGGGTAACGATTTGATGCCGAAGCTGCGTGAATACGTGGCGAAGCATGGTTATGTGCCGCCATCGAACGACCCGCATACGGAGGCGAGCTGGAACGATACCTTCGCTAAGGCGAAGGATGTGCAGGCGCTGGATCCGGACACCATGCCAAATACCTACCTGAAATACTATCTGTTTCCGGATTACGTGGTCCAGCACTCCAATCCGCAGCGTACCCGTGCCAACGAGGTTATGGATCACCGCGAAAAACAGGTGTTCGGTTCCTGCCGGGCCATTATTGAGGCGGGCCATTCTGCGGCCGGTGAACTGGAGATTGACGAACATGCTTCCTACATTGTCGATCTGGCGGCGGCCATCGCCTTTAACACTCAGGAGCGGATGCTGCTGATTGTGCCAAATAATGGTGCGATTCATAACTTTGATGATGAAGCGATGGTCGAGATCCCATGCCTGGTGGGGCATAACGGCCCGGAACCGCTGACGGTGGGGGATATCCCGCAGTTCCAGAAAGGGTTGATGAGCCAGCAGGTGGCGGTTGAGAAGCTGGTGGTCGATGCCTGGGAGCACCGCTCTTACCAGCGTTTGTGGCAGGCTATCACCCTGTCGAAAACCGTGCCGAGTGCGTCTGTAGCTAAAGCGATTCTGGATGATTTGATCGACGCTAACAAAGAGTACTGGCCGGAACTGCGCTAACCCAGTTGACCGGCATCCTCTGGGTGCCGGTCCGCATGTTTCAATACCGCCGACGGCGCATAGCCAAATTTATGCTTAAACGCTTTGCTGAAATGAAACGAGTCAAAGAAGTTAAGTATATCAGCGACCTGCCCGACCGTATTTCCCTCCTGCTTTAGCAGCGACAGCGCCAGTTCCAGCCGCGCATCCAGATAGTATTCTTTCGGTGTTTTTCCGGTATAGCGTAAAAAAAGACGACGTAGCCAGGCTTCGCTACAGGGGATAGTGGCTGCCATATCCGCCACGCTCCACCGTTTTTGTAGACTGGTATGTAGAGTGGCAATCAGTTTTTCAATCTGTATGCGCTGTGGGTCTTTTTTACCTTCGGCGTAAATAAGACAAATCCATTGATAAATTATTTTTGTGAGAAAGGCGACTGCCAGATTATTTTTTATTGAGTCTGGGGATGTAATTAATCGCGAAACTTCGGTCAGCTCCTGATTATAAATATCACCATTATAAATAATGCTTTGTTGTCGTAGAGGAATATCCATTACGCTGGTTGGTGTGAATTCCATCCAGTATTGTTCCCATACCAATCCTTCACAGTGATAAGACTGTATATCGGTTGGTTTTAAAAAGATTATACAGTTTCCGGTAAGCGTTATTTGTTCACCGCCTTTAAGAAGGATTTTTCCACAGCCCTGGACGGTGTAGACTGCAACCCATGAATTAGCAATCAGCGGTTTTTTCTTATCACGTGGCCAAATAACCCGATAATGTTCGTCGGCATAGGTGTGCCACAGCGAGATCAATGAAATCCCGCTGGAGATCACACTTTCATGAATCAACAGGGGAATATTGTACGTAGTTTCGTTTTTTACATGCGAAATTTGCATCTTTCCATTCATTTTAATTTCCCACCGGAGAATTATGCCCACAACCTGAACTTAACAGAAAAAATCTGTTCAGGGATATGACGTTTTTATTTTAAGAAATCTGACTGCCTGACCCGGCGCACATTACCTTGCATTCCCCCTACAGCTGCCGGGACATAATGAAAAATAAGGGCTATGAGATGAATACGCTACAAATTATGAGCTTTGTGGGCTTTACGCTGCTGGTGGCGCTAATCACCTGGTGGAAGGTCCGTAAAACGGATACCGGATCGCAACAAGGGTATTTTCTTGCCGGGCGTTCATTGAAAGCGCCGGTGATTGCCGCGTCATTGATGTTAACTAACCTTTCAACCGAACAGTTGGTTGGTCTGTCTGGTCAGGCTTACAAAAGCGGAATGTCGGTTATGGGTTGGGAAGTCACCTCTGCGGTGACGCTTATCTTTCTGGCGCTGATTTTTCTACCTCGCTATCTGCAACGTGGTATCGCTACGATCCCAGATTTTCTGGAAGAGCGTTACGATAAAACCACGCGAATCATTATCGACTTTTGCTTTCTTATTGCCACTGGCGTCTGCTTCCTGCCGATTGTGCTTTATTCAGGGGCGCTGGCGCTGAATAGCCTTTTTCACATCGGTGAATCGCTGAATATTTCTCAGGGCGCAGCAATCTGGTTACTGGTTATTTTGCTGGGCCTTGCCGGGATTATTTATGCGGTGATCGGCGGTTTACGTGCGATGGCGGTGGCCGATTCTATCAATGGTATAGGGCTGGTGATTGGTGGATTGATGGTCCCCGTGTTCGGCCTGATTGCGATGGGAAAAGGCAGTTTTTTACAAGGTGTTGAGCAACTGACCACCGTACATGCGGAGAAATTAAACTCAATTGGTGGAGCGAACGATCCGCTGCCGATAGGTGCAGCCTTTACCGGTTTGATTCTGGTGAATACCTTCTACTGGTGTACTAATCAGGGCATCGTACAACGTACGCTGGCTTCCAAAAGCCTCGCCGAAGGGCAGAAAGGAGCATTGCTCACAGCGGTATTGAAAATGCTCGATCCACTGGTACTGGTATTACCAGGTTTAATTGCTTTTCATCTATACCAGGATCTGCCAAAGGCGGATATGGCATATCCGACACTGGTAAATAACGTGCTTCCTGTCCCTTTGGTGGGGTTTTTCGGTGCCGTTTTATTCGGCGCGGTAATCAGTACATTCAATGGATTTTTAAACAGCGCCAGTACCTTATTTAGCATGGGAATATATCGGCGGATTATTAATCAACACGCCCAACCGGAACAGCTGGTTCGGGTTGGGCGTAAGTTCGGATTCTTTATCGCGGTAATTTCCGTGCTGGTAGCACCGTGGATCGCTAATGCACCGGAAGGACTCTACAGCTGGATGAAACAGCTCAACGGTATTTATAACGTGCCGTTGGTGACCATCATCATCATGGGATTCTTTTTCCCGCGCATCCCTGCGCTGGCAGCGAAAGTCGCTATGGGACTCGGTATCGTCAGCTACATCACCATTAATTATCTGGTGAAGTTCGACTTTCACTTCCTTTACGTACTGGCCTGTACCTTCTGCATCAACGTGGTGGTGATGCTGGTTATCGGCATTATCAAGCCGCGTGCGACGCCGTTTAAATTCCATGATGCTTTTGCGGTAGACATGAAGCCGTGGAAAAACGCCAAACTTGCCTCTGTCGGTATCCTGACCGCGATGCTCGGCGTCTATGCTGGACTGGCGCAGTTTGGAGGGTACAACACCCAATGGCTGACGATTCTCTGCTACTCAATTACGGCGGCAGTGATGATGTATTTAATTTACAGCATCTGGCAGACACGTCGTTTGGCCACTGCACTTCCTGTCTCTGACGCTAAGGATAAAGCATGACCCGCCCTAATTTCCTGTTCATTATGACTGATACTCAGGCGACCAATATGGTCGGCTGTTATAGTGGTAAGTCGGTGAATACCAATAACATTGATAGCCTGGCGGCGGAAGGTATTCGCTTCAATTCTGCTTATACCTGCTCACCGGTGTGCACTCCGGCCCGCGCTGGGCTGTTTACCGGGATTTATGCCAACCAGTCCGGCCCGTGGACCAATAACGTCGCGCCGGGGAAAAATATCTCCACCATGGGACGCTATTTTAAGGATGCGGGCTATCACACCTGCTACATCGGCAAGTGGCATCTCGACGGGCACGATTACTTTGGTACCGGCGAGTGCCCGCCCGAATGGGATGCTGACTACTGGTATGACGGGGCAAATTACCTCGCGGAACTGACGGACAAAGAGATCGGTTTGTGGCGTAACGGTCTGAACAGCGTGGAGGATTTGCTGGCTAACAATATCAATGAAACCTTTACCTGGGCGCACCGCATCAGTAACCGGGCGATTGATTTCCTCCGCCACCCTGCACGTGATGAAGAACCCTTCCTGATGGTAGTTTCCTACGACGAGCCGCATCACCCGTTTACCTGTCCCGTGGAGTATCTGCAGAAATATCAGGATTTTTATTATGACCTGGGGATGAAGGCGCACGACTCTTTGAGTAACAAACCTGAACATCATCGTCTTTGGTCTGAAGCGATGCCTTCGCCGGTAGGTGATGATGGGCGCTATCACCATCCGCTCTATTTTGCCTGCAACGACTTTGTCGATGACCAGATTGGCCGGGTTATTAATACCTTAACGCCCGTGCAGCGGGACAACACCTGGGTCATTTACACCTCCGATCATGGCGAGATGATGGGGGCGCATAAGCTCATCAGTAAGGGGGCAGCGATGTATGACGACATCACGCGAATTCCGCTGATTATGCGCTCGCCTCAGGGAGAATCAATGCAGGTAGACACGCCGGTCAGCCATATCGATCTGCTGCCGACGATGATGGCGCTGGCGGGTATTGAGAAGCCACAAATCCTGCCGGGTGAAAACATCCTTACCGTTGAAAAGCCACGCGGTGTGATGGTGGAGTTCAATCGTTATGAGATTGAACATGACAGTTTTGGCGGATTTATACCGGTACGTTGCTGGGTGACGGATGACTGGAAGCTGGTGCTGAACCTGTTTACCAGTGATGAGTTTTACGACAGACGAAACGATCCCGATGAGCTACACAACCAGATAGATTCTCCGCAATTAGCCGATGTTCGCTGCCAGATGCACGATGCGCTGCTGGACTATATGGATAAAATCCGCGATCCATTCCGCACCTATCAGTGGAGTTTACGTCCCTGGCGTCCTGACGCCGTACCGCGCTGGATGGGCGCTTTTCGCCCGCGCCCGCAAGACGGCTATTCTCCGGTGGTACGCGATTACGACACCGGTTTACCAACCCAGGGCGTAAAAGTGGAGGAGAAAAAGCAGAAGTTCTGACTACAATGCCAATTGGCGCAGATACTCATATTTGCACTTACCTGTTGGCCGGATAAGGCATTAGCCGCCATCCGGCAATGACAGCCAGAGGAGTTTGAATGAAAATTTCCCGCCTTGGAGAAGCCCCGGATTACCGCTTCTCACTGGCAAATGAGCGTACCTTTCTGGCGTGGATCCGTACCGCGCTGGGATTTCTGGCGGCGGGCGTTGGTCTCGACCAACTGGCTCCGGATTTTGCCACGCCGGTAATTCGTGAGCTTTTGGCGCTGTTGCTGTGCCTGTTTGCCGGTGGTCTGGCGATTTATGGCTACCTGCGCTGGCTGCGTAATGAGAGGGCGATGCGCCTGAAAGAGGATTTGCCCTATACCCATAGCCTGTTAATCATCAGTCTGATTTTGTTTATTGTCGCGGTGATTGTCATGGGACTGGTACTGTATGCCGGATAGCCGTAAGTCGCGACGTATCGCCGATCCGGGGTTACAACCGGAGCGAACATCGCTGGCCTGGTTTCGTACGCTTCTGGGTTATGGCGCGCTAATGGCATTGGCGCTGAAGCACAACTGGCATCAGGCGGGCTTCCTGTTTTGGGTTTCAATTGTGGTGCTGGCGATGGTGGCGATCGTTCTGTGGCGCTATACCCGCAGCCGTAATCTGATGGATGTTACGCATAGCGATTTTTCTGAATCTCGCGCGGTGCGTGACAAATTTATGATCTCCCTCGCGGTGTTATCCCTCGCAATACTGTTTGCTGTAACGCATGTCCGCCAACTTATTGCGTTTATCGGGAATTTAGCATGACAGGATGTCAGGTCATGGCCAAACCAGCCAGCTCTCGTTGTAACCTGGATTGTCGTTACTGTTTTTACATCGATAAACCCACTCAACCCGAAATGGATGACGCCACCTTAGAGACGTTTATTCGTCAGCATATCACCGCACAGCCGGGGGCTGACGTGATGTTCGCTTGGCAGGGCGGAGAGCCAACCCTCTGTGGCATCGACTTTTTTCGCCGCGTAGTGACGTTGCAAAAACAGTACGGGGAAGGGAAGAAAATCCATAACGCGTTCCAGACCAACGGGATTTTGCTCAACGACGAATGGTGTCAGTTTTTGCACGATAACGGCTGGCTGGTGGGGATTTCGTTGGATGGCCCCGCCGAGTTGCACGATGCTTATCGTGTTAACCGCAGCGGAAAACCGACTCACCATAAGGTGGTGGACGCCATTGCCAGGCTCCGTAAGCATCAGGTGGAGTTCAATCTGCTGGTAGTGGTTAATTCTCTGAACAGCCAGCGACCAGGACAGATGTATCGCTACCTACGCCAGCTTGGCACGCCTTTTTTGCAGTTCATTCCGCTGGTTGAATATGATGAAGACGGCGAGCTTACCGCCGAATCCGTCACGCCTCAGGCGTGGGGAACCTTCCTGAATTCCGTCTTTGATATCTGGGTCAGAGAAGGTATTGGCCGCGTATTCGTCCAGTTATTTGATTCAACTCTGGGCGTATGGTGCGGACACCCGGCGCAGATGTGTTCACTAAGCTCCACCTGCGGACATGCTTTTGCTCTGGAAGCGAATGGCGATTTGTATCAGTGCGATCACTATGTTCACCCTGATTTTCGCCTGGGTAATATTCATCGCACGTCGTTGAGTGAGCTCAACGCCAGCCCGTGGGCAGCGGCGTTTGGTCAGTCCAAGAGAACCACGCTGAGCGCGGAATGCCAGGCGTGTTCGCTATTACGCTTTTGCCATGGCGATTGTCCAAAGCATCGCGACAGCAGTGGAAAGAGTGCGATTTGCGGCGGATACAGCGCTTTCTTCAATCATACCGCGCCGCATATGCGCGTGATGCGTGACCTTCTGAAGCAACATCGCTCACCGATGGAACTGATGGCGATGCTGCGTTAATTTCAGCGGCGTTTAACGTCCTTTGGCCAGATACTGCGCCATTTCGGCTTCCGGCACCATGCCGCCGCCGGTCGCCCACACCAGGTGGGTGGCGTTATTGAGCTGCTCCGCGCTGAAGCCATGCATTTGCTGATAGTCAGCAGAAGCGCAAACGTGCTGCGGACCGGCCATCCCGGCCAGCGCCGATGGCTCAAGGCGAATGCTTTCTTCCTGCGCCAGCCAGCCCAGCATGTCGTACATAGTCTGATCGTCCAGGGTGTACAGACCGTCGAGCAGACGTTCCATTGCCCGGCCAACAAAGCCGGACGCGCGGCCCACCGCCAGCCCATCTGCCGCTGTCAGGTTATCGATGCCAATGTCCTGCACAGAAATCCTATCGTGCAGCCCGGTATAAATCCCCAGCAGCATGCACGGTGAATGGGTCGGTTCTGCGAAGAAGCAGTGCACGTTATCGCCGAATGCCAGCTTCAGGCCAAACGCCACCCCGCCAGGCCCACCGCCGACGCCGCACGGCAGGTAAACAAACAGCGGATGGTCGGCATCCACCACGCGCCCCTGCTGCGCGAACTGCGCCTTCAGACGCTGGCCGGCGACCGCATAACCTAAAAACAACGTGCGGGAATTTTCATCATCGATAAAGAAACAGTTCGGATCGGATTGTGCCGCCTTACGGCCCTGCTCAACCGCCACGCCATAATCTTCTTCATACTCCACGACCGTCACGCCGTGGCTGCGCAGTTTGGCTTTTTTCCATGCGCGAGCGTCGGCAGACATATGAACCGTCACCTTAAAGCCGATACGGGCGCTCATAATGCCGATCGACATCCCAAGGTTGCCAGTGGAGCCTACGGCGATGCTGTACTGACTGAAGAACTGTTTAAACTCAGGCGAAAGCAGAATGCTGTAATCGTCTTGTGTGGTCAGCAGACCGGCTTCCAGCGCCAGTTTTTCCGCGTGGGTTAGCACTTCATAAATACCGCCACGCGCTTTAATTGAGCCGGAAATCGGTAGATGGCTGTCTTTCTTCAGCAGAATTTCGCCGTTGATGCGCTGCCCATACTCTTTTTCCAGCCGCTTTTGCATCGTTGGGATCGCGGCCAGTTCAGATTCGATAATGCCGCCGGTGGCTGCGGTTTCCGGGAATGCCTGCGCCAGATACGGCGCGAAGCGCGTCAGACGAGCGTGGGCATCCTGAACATCGTGCTCTGTCAGGCCAACATACGGTAAACCTTCCGCAAGAGAGGTAGTGCCAGGGTTAAACCAGGTCGTCTCCTTGAGAGCGACCAGATCTTCCACTAAAGGATGCTGGGCGATAAGTGTTTGAATGTTTTCCATAGTCAGTCTCTTTGCGCTTAGATAATAAAGGAAAGCAGGAATGTGCAAACCAGTGCAATAACGGACGCGATAAATGTCGCGGTCGTATAATATTTGAACGTCTCATTTAGGGTGGCGCCGCAGTACTGTTTCACCAGCCAGAAGAGGGAATCGGTGACGATCGTGCAGCCAATCGCGCCGGAACCGATGGCAATGGCGATGATCTCCGGGCTAACGTTGGGGTAGAGCGGCAGCATCGGGGCCACGATTGCCGTCGCACCCATCATCGCCACTGTGGCAGAGCCCACCGCAGCATGCAGGATTAACGCCACCAGCCAAGCCAGCAGAATCGGGTGCATATGCATGTTCGAGAGGATCAGCGCGAGAGTATCCGCCAGTCCGCTGCTCTTGAGGATAGCGTTGAATGCGCCGCCTGCGCCGATAATCAGCAAAATGTTAGCAATGGAGCCAAAACCGTTTTCGGTGTGGGTCAGCAGCGCACCCATGCCAATGTGCTGACGCAGGCCGAGAATGTAATAGGCCACGAAAACGGCAATAAACATCGCGGTGATCGGGTTACCAATAAACTCCAACAGCGTATAAACCGTGCTGCCTTTCGCCATGTTCAGCTCAGCGACGGTTTTTACCAGCATCAGGCCAATCGGCAGCAGTACGGTAAACAGCGTAGCGCCCAGCGATGGCAGCGTACTTTCGTCGCGCACCTTGGGGTCGGAAAACTCAGCCGGAACCGGTTTAAACGGCAGACGGTTACCGAGGAATTTCAGATACAGCGGACCGCCGATCAGCGAGGCCATTAAGCCCACCAGTAAGCCGTAGACAATCACGGTGCCAATGTCCGCGCCCAGCTTGTTCGCCACGAACAGGGCGGCTGGATGCGGCGGCACGACGCAGTGTACTGCCATCAGCGCTGTACATAACGGAATCGCCAGCTTCAGTAGCGAGGTATTGGTTTTTTTGGCAATTGAAAAGGCCAGAGGAATCAACAGCACTACGCCGACTTCAACAAACAGCGTGATCCCGCAAATCAGCCCGACCAGTACCATAATGACGTCAGCGGAAAGCCAGCGACAGCGCTGTAGCGTCAGGCCGATACGTTCGGCCGCGCCGGATACTTCCATCATTTTGCCAAGAATGGTCCCAAGGCCGATAACCGCGGCGAGGAAGCCCAGCGTACCGCCGATGCCACTCTCAATGGCATTGACCATATCCAGCGGCCCCATACCCATCATCGTACCCACGAAGAAGCTGGCTAACAGCAGCGCCAGAAACGGGTGGAATTTGAACTTCACGATGGTCAAAACGATTAACACGATGCTTATCAGCAGCGTGCTCACAACCCAGATTTGAGAGTGCATAACTCACCTTGCCCTGTGATTAATATAGGGTTATTGGACAAAAATAAGGCATGGTCTGACAAACGATATAAATCCCCTTTCACATGAGCCAGATTGCATCAAGTAGGTGATTTACGTCTAATTACGCTTTGTTTATGCGATATGGTTCACCTTGATTCATCTTTGTGCTGATTTTTGCAGCGAACTTTTTTACACTCCGGCGAATGAATCAGGAGGACAGGAGGTGAACATGGATCCCTTACGCGAGGTCAGAAATCGGCTGCTCAACGGCTGGCAGTTGTCAAAGCTGTATACCTTTGAAGTGGCGGCCCGACATCAGTCGTTTGCGCTGGCGGCAGATGAGCTGTCATTAAGCCCCAGCGCTGTCAGCCATCGTATTAATCAGCTGGAAGATGAGCTGGGTATTCAGCTGTTTGTTCGTTCGCATCGTAAAGTGGAACTCACCCACGAGGGCAAGCGGGTGTTCTGGGCGCTGAAATCATCGCTGGATACGCTGAATCAGGAAATCCTTGATATTAAAAATCAGGAGTTGTCCGGGACCCTCACCGTCTACTCACGGCCTTCTATCGCTCAGTGCTGGCTGGTTCCGGCGCTCGGCGACTTTACCCGTCGCTATCCGTCGATTTCGCTGACCATGCTGACCGGGAACGACAACGTCAATCTGCAGCGTGCCGGGGTCGATCTGGCCATCTATTTTGACGACGCGCCCTCCGCGCAGCTCACGCACCACTTCCTGATGGATGAAGAGATCCTGCCGGTATGCAGCCCGGACTACGCTCGCCGCCATGACCTTACCGGTTCGCTGGTGAATTTACCGCACTGTACGTTGCTGCATGACAGACAGGCGTGGAGTAACGACTCCGGGACCGATGAATGGCACAGTTGGGCGCAGCATTTTTCGGTGAATCTGCCGACATCGTCGGGAATTGGTTTCGATCGTTCTGATTTGGCGGTGATTGCGGCGATGAATCATATCGGCGTGGCGATGGGCCGAAAGCGGCTGGTGCAAAAACGCCTCGACAGCGGAGAGCTGGTTGCGCCTTTTGGCGATATGGCGCTGAAATGCCATCAGCACTACTACATTACCACCCTGCCTGGCAGACAGTGGCCGAAAATCGAGGCGTTTATTCGCTGGCTTCAGGAACAGGTTAAATAAGCGGGTCGCGAATATTTTTTACGCTTTCTCGCTACACGCAAAGTGAAAAAGCATGCTAAATACGTGATATCACTCCTGATGATTTGCGTAAGGACGACCGTGTTAAAGCCGATTGTTTCCCTTTTACTGTTAGCCAGCGCCACCGTGTGTGCCGCGCAACCTGTGCTGACCGCGGCGCAGTATGCGCAGCAGCTTGGCGTTGGGATGGACGTAGACTGGGCGCGCACCGATCGGGGTATCCGTGAATTCGATCCGCTGGTGGTGCGGGATTACAGGGCTAAAGGGTTAACCCACGTGCGTATTCGCGTGGCGGGAGAGCCCACGGAGGCGCGGCTTATACATCTGCGCAAGCTGGTGGAAGCCTGCGAGCAGTATGGCGTGATCCCGATAATTGCCTATCAGGCTGACGAATATAAAAAAGATCCCAGTACCGGTAACGAAAAAGAGGTGGTTAACTGGTGGGTGGCGGTGGCGCATTACTTTGGTCAAAGCTCGCCGTTGCTGGGTTTCGACCTGATATACGAACCCTCTGATAAGCTCAACCATAATCAGGTGTCGCTCAATCGGGTGTATGACAAAACCATTCGTACTGTCCATGCCATCGACCCGCAGCGGATGATTTTTATCGCGCCGCGACTACGCGCCGCGCCGGAAGATTTGCCTGACCTGAAACTGCCGCCGCAAAGTCAGAATACCGTGCTGGCTCAATGGCATATTTTTCCGTGGGGGCCGCTGAAAAATAACGGTAAATATCCGTGGACCTCAGGCACAGCGGCAGAAAAGGCCGCTATTCGCGCCCGTATCAATACCGCCATTCACTGGCAGCAGAAAACGGGTCATGTCAGTTGGGTGGGAGGCTGGTCGCCAGGAGAAACCATCAGGAACGCGCCTTCTGCCTCGCAAATGGCGTTTGCCCGCTTTATGGCGTGCGAACTGAAAAAAGCGAAAATTCCCTATGCTATCAATGCGGATACGCAGTTTTATGATGGCGAGGAAGGCGCCTGGCGTCCGGCGCTGGAGCCGTTACTGACGACGATGATCGCGCCTGAATGCGAAAAGCCCGGCGATAAGCCGGGCCATCATACGCTTAAACCGCCTGCCCCTGATGCGACACGCGTGACGCCAGCGGAAGCCAGCAAACAAAAATCAACAGTCCCATAAGGGTCATCAGCAGGCCCAAACTGGCTTGCCCGGTCTGCGGCAGCATTGCAGAGAACCACGCCAGCACGCCGGAACCAATATTCTGTAATCCCCCAACCAGCGCACCGGCAGTGCCTGCCAGGAATGGGAAAGGCTCCATTGCGCCACTGGTTGCCAGCGGAAACAGCATCCCGGCACCGAAGAAAAACAGTGCGGCGGGAACCAGCAGCGTCCAGACGTTCATCACGTCAAACAGGCCCGGGATCCACATCATTAAACCGGCTACCAGACAGCAGATAACCGACTGCCACATCAGCGTCGAGAAACGCTTATTCGGGCGACCGGCGAACCAGGCGCCGAAAAATGCCGCCGGGATGGGCAGAATAAACAGGATACTGACCACCATGCTGCTTAAACCGAGCCTTGCGCCCAACAATACCCCGGAGCAGGCCTCGAAGACCGCAACGCCCGCCAGGCCGCCGATCAGCATCAGCACGTAACAGGTGAAAGAACTGTTACCAAACAGCGTTTTATAGCTGGCGATAAGGCGTGGACGCGGTGCGCCCGCAGGACGCGTTTCCGGCATCCAGCGCGCCATGCTAAACGTGACGCCCGCGCACAGAACCAGCAGGAAGATGTAACAGGCGCGCCAGTTCCACAAGGTATCCAGCATGCCGCCAATCAGCGGGGCCAGCAGCGGACTCACCAGAATCCCCATGTTTAACAAACTATTCGCGTGGCGCAGCTGCGTGCCTTCGTACAGATCGCGCGGTAAGGTTCGCGCCATTACACCGCCGACGCCTGTTCCCATGCCCTGGATTGCACTGGCGATAATCAGTACCGTCAGGCTGTGGGTGGTAATCGCGACCAACGTGGCCAGCATGAAAATAGACATTCCGGTAAGGATCACCGGACGGCGGCCAACGCGATCGGAAAGTGGGCCGTAAAACAGTTGTGACAGGCCGTAGGTCAGCAGGTAGGCGGCCATTACGCTTTGCACCGCTCCTTCGCGAACGTTCAGTTCACGCGCCATATCAGCAATCGCGGGGATATAAATGGTTTGCGCCATCTGACCTACCGCCACCAGTAATACCAACATCAACAACAAATTGACGCTTCTATGCCTTTTCATTTCGCTGATTACTTTTAAAAAAGAGAAAAAAGAAGAATAAGGTGCTGTACTTTCCCGTAAATGCGCGTGGAATCTACCACAACAGAAAAAGAAGGCCAGATAGTGGGCTGGAATGTTTACGCGATGAACGGCAGGAAATGTAAACAAAAAGCGGCAACAAATGTTGCCGGATTGCATCGGCTTTACGGCGCGATTATGACAAGCGAAGTAAGACAGCGCCTACGGCAATACCGGCGGCCGCGACAAGGCGTATTCCGGCAACCTTTTCTTTCAGCAGCAGCCAGGCGAGCAGAGCGCCAAACAGAATGGAGGTTTCACGTAGCGCTGCGACCACCGCCAACGGAGCCTGGGTCATGGCCCACAGCGCCAGACCGTAAGAACCCATCGTACCAATCCCGCCCAGAATACCTTTCTTCCACTGCTGTACCAGATAGCGTGACGCTTCCCGGCGCCGGGCGATCATCGCCCAGCCCAGCAGACAGGAACCGTTCAGAAAGAAGGTCCACAGCGTATAACCGAGCGCGGTTTCTGATAAGCGTACGCCGGTGCCATCAACCAGCGTGTAACCGGCGATAAAGCAGGCGTTAATGAGCGCCAGTACGATCCCGCGTTGTGAGCTGCTGCGTCCGTTAAATGCCATGCCGAGAATGGCCAGACAGATCGTAGCAATCCCCACCCAGGCAAACACAGACAGGCTATCGCCAAGGAACAAGACGCTGATAATCGCAACCAGCAGCGGTGCTGTCCCACGCATCAGAGGATAGGTCTGACTCATATCCGAAACCTGATAGGTTTTGGCGACCAGGACCGTATACACCACTTGCAACGCGGTTGAGACGGCCAAAAACGGCAGGCTGGCGGCGGAAGGCTGAGGCGCGAAGGGTAAGCAGATCAATGCCATAATCGCCGCGGAGCCGCTGACGCCAATCGCCGAGTACAGTTTATCGTTTCCAGCTTTAACAATGGCATTCCAACTGGCATGCAGCAGCGCGGCAAACAGCAAAATGCAGAAAACAGAAAGCGTCATGGTGGCGTTCTTCCCTGAGAATGTCATAAAAACGTAACATATTGGCGCGGGACAAGCACCAGGGAGAAGGTGAAAGGGGAGCGGAGTGTTACCCGCTCCCCTTAGGTGCGACTTGAATCCGAATTACTTAACGTATTTCAGAACGGCATCAAGTAGTTGCAGTGCTGCAACAATGAGTTTGAGGATAAGAATAGCGATATCCACGAGGCTCATACGCTCTCCTTTTGGTACAAGGAGCACGGTGCTGACGTACCTCGCCGCTGCCTGTTGCCAGCACCTTTGTTGACATAACACAGTGTGCTCACACGGGGGTTAAGGCGCTGACGGCACCACCCGTTTCAGCCAGGACTTTGATGCGCCGGTTTACGATGCGGCCCCCGCATAACACATTGCGTACCGAGACATTATAGATAAGCACTGTATAAATTAACAGTATTTTGTGGACATTGTGCCATTCATGTTCCATACTCAAAACCATCAAAATTCGTGCCGAAATTGCGTGTTCTTCGCAGAACGCGTATACTTTTTCCGTTGACATAACACAGTGTGTTCGGCGGCTACCAACCGCACAGCGCTGAAAAAAACCTCGCTCCGGCGGGGTTTTTTGTTTTCCGACTCTGCACAGCGAAATGTGATCGTTGACGCATTTTTATGCAGATGAAAATTTTTCCATTGTCACGCTGAAAAACCTGTGTTTGTATAAATCCAGTTAATCAACAAACAGACAGGTCCCTAATGAACCCTTCCATGCTGACTGCGACCCTACTAAAAACTGCGCCATCTCGCGCAGCGGTCGTCGTGCGTGTGGTGGTGGTCGTCGGCAATGCGCCGTAGGGTCCGGATCAACACACGATTCCAAAACCCCGCCGGCGCAAACCGGGCGGGGTTTTTCGTTTAAGAGACCTGCCCGAAGCAAAGGCCCAGAATAAAAGGACTGGAGCATGGCAAGTTCGGGCATAACATCCAAGCGTACGCGTTTTACGGGCGCAGAATTCATCGTTCATTTCATGGAACGCCAGGGGATTCAGGTGGTCACCGGTATTCCTGGCGGATCGATTCTTCCCGTCTATGACGCCTTGAGCCAAAGCACGCAAATCCGTCATATCCTGGCGCGCCACGAGCAGGGCGCGGGGTTTATCGCGCAGGGGATGGCGAGAACCGATGGTAAACCCGCCGTCTGTATGGCCTGTAGCGGACCGGGCGCGACCAACCTGGTGACCGCCATTGCCGACGCGCGGCTGGATTCCATCCCGCTGGTGTGTATCACCGGGCAGGTTCCGGCCTCAATGATCGGGACCGACGCCTTCCAGGAAGTCGACACCTACGGCATCTCTATCCCCATCACCAAGCACAACTATCTGGTCCGCCATATCAGTGAATTACCGCAGGTCATGAGCGATGCGTTCCGCATTGCGCAGTCCGGCCGTCCGGGCCCGGTGTGGATAGACATTCCTAAGGATATTCAAACCGCCGTTTTTGAGATTGAAGAGATGCCGGAGCCCGCGCAGAAAATGGCGGCACCGGCGTTCAGCCAGGACAGCATTCGCGATGCCGCAGCTATGATTAACGCCGCACAGCGTCCGGTGCTGTATCTCGGCGGCGGCGTGATTAACGCGCCTGAGCGGGTTCGTGAACTGGCAGAAAAAGCCATGCTGCCCACCACCATGACCTTAATGGCGCTCGGTATGCTGCCGAAAGCGCATCCGCTGTCGTTAGGCATGCTGGGTATGCATGGCGCACGCAGCACTAACTTTATTCTGCAAGAAGCGGACTTATTGATTGTTCTGGGCGCACGTTTTGATGACCGGGCGATTGGTAAAACCGAGCAGTTCTGTCCGAACGCCAAAATCATCCACGTGGACATCGACCGCGCGGAGCTGGGTAAAATCAAACAACCACACGTGGCGATTCAGGCGGATGTCGATGAGGTTCTGGCACAACTGATCCCATTAATTGACGCGCAGCCGCGAGAGTCGTGGCATCAAATGGTGGCCGATTTACAACGCGAATTCCCCTGCAGCATTCCGCAGGAAAGCGACCCGCTCAGCCACTATGGGCTGATCAACGCCGTAGCGGCCTGCGTGGATGACAATGCCATTATCACCACCGACGTAGGCCAGCATCAGATGTGGGCCGCACAGGCTTACCCGCTGAACCGTCCGCGTCAGTGGCTGACCTCCGGCGGTCTGGGAACCATGGGCTTTGGCCTGCCGGCGGCAATTGGCGCAGCGCTGGTCAACCCGGACAAAAAGGTGCTGTGCTTCTCCGGCGACGGTAGCCTGATGATGAATATTCAGGAAATGGCGACGGCCAGCGAAAATCAGCTGGATATTAAAATCATCCTGATGAATAACGAAGCGTTGGGTCTGGTGTATCAGCAGCAGAGTTTGTTCTATAAGCAGGGCGTTTTTGCGGCGACATATCCGGGGATGATTAACTTTATGCAGATAGCCGCCGGGTTTGGCCTCGAAACCTGCGATTTGAATAACGAAGCGGATCCACAGGCAGCGTTGCAGGAGATTATTAATCGCCCTGGACCTGCGCTGATCCACGTGCGCATCGATGCCGAAGAAAAAGTGTACCCGATGGTGCCGCCGGGTGCGGCAAACACAGAAATGGTGGGGGAATAAGCCATGCAACAGCAGACTCATGACAACGTAATCCTGGAACTCACCGTACGCAACCATCCGGGCGTAATGACCCACGTCTGCGGGCTGTTTGCCCGCCGCGCGTTCAACGTGGAAGGCATTCTCTGTCTACCGATTCAGGACAGCGACAAGAGCCGCATCTGGCTACTGGTCAACGACGATCAGCGTCTTGAGCAGATGATAAGCCAGATCGACAAGCTGGAAGATGTGGTGAAAGTGGCCCGCAACCAGTCCGACCCGTCGATGTTTAACAAAATCACGGTTTTCTTTGAGTGAGTTAGTCGCCGTCTGAATCCGGGGTGATGACTTTGACAGAGCCGTTCCGGCAGTGGGTTGCGTAATCTGCCGGCAACGGGCGATCGCTTATCAGTACGTCAAAAGTGGAGAGCGGACCAATGCTGGCGGGGGCAACCTCATCAAACAGGGCGTGGCGCGTCAGCAGAATTTTGCGCAATCCGCGTTCCATCGCTTTGCGTTTGGTGGCCAGATCGTCCGGATTGAACCAGCTAACGCCGAAATGCTCATGGACTCCGCTGGCAGAGATAAACACTTTTCGTGGGTTGAGCGCATCCAGCGGAGAGGGATTGTTGGTGTCGTAAAAGGCATCACTTTTCGCCCGATAGGTGCCCCCGCAAAGAATCACCGTGGCGTTGGGTTTTTCATTTAGCGCCACGAATACCCGGTGTGAGTAGCAAATTCCGGTAAAGGTAATATCGTCCGGGATCATGCTGACGACTAATGGCATTTCGGCACCATTATCAAAAAAGACCAGATCGTTTTCACTGACCAGTCCCGCGGCCAGAATGGCAACCGGTAAATCGTCGCGATGATACTGCTTTTGCACGGGGAGCGGAGCGTTAACGAGGGTGGCGGGCTTGTTCACCATCACGATGTAACCACCGAGTAGCGTAAGCGGCAATGGTTCGTCATCCTGGCTGAGATCCCGACGGATGGTCATCACGGAAACCTCCAGCATGCGCGCCGCCTCTTTCAGATGGATTCTGTCGGTCTTCTTCAACAATTCCATCAGACGTCGAATACGTTCTTTTTGCTTGGTTTCCATGCACACTCTCCACGAATCATGTTTTCATGTTCCTTCAGTAACATTTATGTGTTTCTGGGAACATGACATTGCTGCATTACTATACGTCTGACCATTGGGAAATAAAAGCGTGTTTTTACACGTTTTATTGATTATAAGCAGCGAGTTTTCAGTCAATTGTAAGCAAGTTAATCATTTTGAGTGTGATAGAGACGCAACATTTAGCATAATAAATAAACAATAAAATGATCCTCCAATCGCGATCCTAGTCACAAATGATACGGAAGTAACATGATAATGTTATTTTAATATCATTGTTGTGTGATTGTTTCTGAGAGGTAGTAAAATGGATATCGCGGTTATTGGCTCCAACATGGTGGATCTCATCACCTACATCAACCAGATGCCCAAAGAAGGGGAAACGCTGGAAGCACCCGCCTTTAAAATTGGTTGTGGCGGTAAAGGGGCAAATCAGGCCGTTGCGGCTGCTAAGCTCAATTCCAAAGTGCTGATGCTGACGAAAGTCGGTGATGATATTTTTGCGGATAACACCATTCGTAATCTCGAATCCTGGGGGATTAATACGACCTATGTCGAAAAGGTACCCTGCACCAGCAGCGGCGTTGCACCGATCTTTGTTAATGCAAACTCCAGCAACAGCATTCTGATTATTAAAGGCGCCAACAAGTTTCTCTCCCCAGAAGATATCGATCGCGCAGCGGAAGATCTGAAAAAGTGTCAACTTATTGTCCTGCAGCTGGAAGTACAGTTGGAAACGGTTTATCACGCGATTGAATTCGGTAAAAAAAACGGTATTGAAGTGTTATTAAATCCCGCCCCTGCATTACGGGAATTAGATATGTCTTATGCCTGTAAATGCGATTTCTTCGTGCCAAATGAAACCGAGCTCGAAATATTAACCGGTATGCCGGTGGATACCTATGACCATATTCGCGCCGCGGCACGTTCTTTGGTCGATAAAAGTCTGAACAATATTATCGTCACCATGGGGGAGAAAGGTGCCCTGTGGATGACGCGTGACCAGGAAGTCCATGTCCCGGCGTTTAAAGTGAACGCTGTCGATACCAGTGGCGCAGGTGACGCTTTCATCGGTTGTTTTGCCCACTATTACGTTCAAAGCGGTGATGTCGAAGCCGCCATGAAAAAAGCCGCTCTCTTCGCTGCATTCAGCGTTACCGGGAAAGGTACTCAATCATCTTATCCAAGTATCGAACAATTTAATGAGTTTCTTACCTTAAACGAATAATACTCCTGCATTGTAAAAGGTAGCACTATGAACGATAAAAACATCATTCAGATGCCCGACGGCTATCTGAATAAGACGCCTCTGTTCCAGTTTATTTTGTTATCCTGTTTATTCCCTTTATGGGGATGCGCAGCCGCATTAAATGATATTCTGATTACGCAATTCAAAAGCGTATTTTCACTCAGCAACTTTGCTTCGGCATTAGTTCAGAGTGCCTTTTATGGCGGTTATTTTTTAATTGCGATTCCGGCATCTTTGGTGATTAAAAAGACCAGTTATAAAATCGCCATCTTAATGGGACTGACCCTTTATATTGTTGGCTGTACGCTCTTTTTCCCGGCATCGCACATGGCCACCTACACCATGTTCCTCGCGGCAATTTTTGCGATTGCGATTGGCCTGAGCTTCCTGGAAACTGCAGCCAACACCTACAGCTCCATGATTGGCCCAAAAGCGTATGCCACCCTGCGGCTGAACATCAGCCAGACCTTTTACCCCATTGGCGCAGCCGCCGGTATTCTGCTGGGTAAATATCTGGTCTTCTCTGAAGGCGAGAGTCTGGAAAAACAGATGGCTGGGATGAACGCGGAGCAGATCCACAACTTTAAAGTGTTGATGCTGGAAAATACCCTTGAGCCTTACAAGTACATGATTATGGTGCTGGTTGTGGTGATGGTGTTGTTCCTGCTGACCCGCTTCCCGACCTGTAAAGTCGCGCAAACGGCGAGTCATAAACGTCCGTCAGCGATGGATACGCTGCGTTATCTGGCCAGCAATGCCCGTTTCCGCCGTGGGATTGTGGCGCAGTTCCTGTACGTGGGGATGCAGGTCGCGGTGTGGTCATTTACCATCCGTCTGGCGCTGGAATTGGGTGATATCAACGAGCGCGACGCCTCAACCTTCATGGTCTATAGCTTTGCCTGCTTCTTTATCGGCAAGTTTATCGCCAACATCTTGATGACACGCTTCAATCCGGAAAAAGTGCTGATCCTCTACTCCATCATTGGCGCACTGTTTCTGGTCTATGTTGCGCTGGCGCCAAGCTTTAGCGCCGTGTACGTTGCCGTACTGGTGAGCGTCCTGTTTGGACCCTGCTGGGCGACAATCTATGCCGGTACGCTGGATACCGTGGATAACGAACATACTGAAATGGCGGGAGCAGTCATTGTCATGGCCATTGTTGGTGCAGCGGTGGTTCCGGCAATTCAGGGCTATGTGGCCGATATGTTCCACTCGCTACAACTCTCGTTCCTGGTCTCCATGTTGTGCTTCGTGTACGTCGGTATCTACTTCTGGCGTGAAAGCAAAGTGCGCAATAACCTGGCTGAAGCGACTGTTTCCTGAGGAGAGCGATCATGACAACACGTATCACGCTGTGGCGGGAACTCTTTGCAGAGCATCCGCGAATCTTACTGAAGAATAGCGACTTCACGGTTACCGCATTTCGTTACGCCAGCGGTGTGGAAGGGCTGAAGGTAGAAAACAGTCATGGACATCTGGTTATTCTGCCCTGGATGGGGCAGATGATCTGGGATGCTCAGTTTGACGGGCATGAACTGACCATGCGCAACATGTTCAGTCAGCCGAAACCGGCTGCGGAAGTGGTAGCGACATACGGCTGCTTTGCTTTCCACTCGGGTATATTGGCTAATGGCTGCCCTTCGCCGGAAGATTCTCACCCGTTGCATGGCGAAATGGCCTGTGCCGCGATGGATGAGGCCTGGCTGGAGCTGGAGGGAGAGAATTTGCGCGTGAGTGGACGCTACGAGTATGTGATGGGGTTCGGTCATCATTATCAGGCGCATCCTGCGGTGATTATGCGTAAAGCGAGTGCGCTGTTTGATATCCAGATGGCGGTCACCAACCTCGCCTCAGTGGCAATGCCTTTACAGTATATGTGCCATATGAACTATGCCTACGTACCGGAAGCGACCTTCAGCCAGAATATCCCGGATGAAGCCATGAAGCTGCGTGAGTCGGTACCCGCGCATGTTAAGCCTACCGAGCAGTGGCTGACGTTTAATCAGCGGATCATTCAGGGCGAGACCTCGCTGGGGCGCCTCAACGAGCCCGATTTTTACGATCCGGAAATCGTTTTCTTCGCTGACCAACTGGACCGATACACGGATAAGCCTGAATTTCGCATGATCGCACCTGATGGCACCACGTTCGTGACACGTTTCTCCAGCGCGGAGCTGAATTATGTCACCCGTTGGATCCTCTATAACGGCGATCAGCAGGTGGCAGCCTTCGCCCTACCTGCGACCTGTCGCCCAGAAGGCTTCCTGGCGGCACAGCGAAAAGGCACGTTGATTCAGCTAGAACCGCAGCACACCCGCACATTTACCGTCACAACTGGCATCGCCTGATCGCTCAAGGCTTAAACAGCAGCGCGTCGGAACACAAAATCCTTCAAGCTGCATAAGGCGGCAAGTCTGCTCACCTCAGAAGCTTACTCAAGTCAGTGACTGGGGTGAGCAGACCAAGCCAACGCAGAGGCTGCTTGAAGGATAAAGTGTATATCGTTAAGGTAAGCACGTTTTTTATCCCCCAGGACAGAACCCATGATCACCGTTGCCCTTATCGACGACCACACTATCGTCCGCTCCGGCTTTGCCCAGTTGCTGGGGCTGGAACCTGATTTGCAGGTTGTGGCTGAGTTCGGCTCAGGCAGTGAGGCGCTGGCGGGATTACCGGGACGTGGCGTGCAGGTATGTATCTGTGATATCTCGATGCCTGATATCTCCGGTCTTGAACTGTTAAGCCAGTTGCCAAAAGGGATGGCGATTATCATGCTCTCCGTCCACGACAGCCCCGCGCTGGTGGAGCAGGCGCTCAACGCGGGCGCGCGTGGTTTCCTTTCTAAACGCTGTAGTCCTGATGAGCTGATCGCGGCGGTGCATACCGTGGCGACCGGCGGCTGCTATTTGACGCCGGATATCGCCGTCAAACTGGCGGCTGGTCGTCAGGATCCGCTGACCAAACGCGAACGTCAGGTGGCGGAGAAACTGGCGCAAGGCATGGCGGTAAAAGAGATTGCCGCCGAACTGGGCCTGTCGCCGAAAACGGTGCACGTGCATCGCGCTAACCTGATGGAAAAACTGGGCGTTAGCAACGATGTCGAACTGGCCCGCCGGATGTTTGACGGCTGGCAATGAACACGCTCTGTTCCCGGTTAATCACCGTTGTTGCCTGCTTCTTTATCTTCTCTGCCGCGTGGTTCTGCTTGTGGAGTATCAGCCTGCACCTGGTTGAGCGCCCGGAGCTGGCGGTACTGCTGTTTCCGTTTGGCCTGCGTCTGGGGCTGATGCTGCAATGTCCACGCGGCTACTGGCCGGTGCTGCTGGGTGCGGAATGGCTGCTTCTTTTCTGGCTGGCGCAGGAAGTGGCGCTGGCTCACTTGCTACTTTTGATGATCGGGAGCTTCCTCACGTTACTCCCGGTGATGCTGATTTCGCGCTACCGCCATCAGCGCGACTGGCGCACGCTGCTGTTGCAGGGCGCGGCGCTGACGGCGGCGGCGTTGCTGCAATCGCTGCCCTGGCTTGGGCAAGGCGAAGAGGCGTGGAATGCCCTACTGCTGACGCTCACTGGTGGATTAACGCTGGCTCCGATCTGTCTGGTTTTCTGGCACTATCTTACCAGCACCACCTGGTTGCCGCTGGGCCCGGCGGTGGTGTCTCAGCCGGTGAACTGGCGCGGGCGGCATCTGGTCTGGTATCTGCTGCTGTTTAGCGTCAGCCTGTGGTTGCAGCTTGGCCTGCCCGATGAACTGTCACGCTTCACGCCGTTTTGCCTCGCACTGCCGATCATTGCGCTCGCCTGGCACTACGGCTGGCAGGGGGCACTGATTGCCACGTTAATGAACGCCATTGCGCTGATTGCCAGCCAAACCTGGCACGATCATCCCGTCGACCTGTTGCTCTCCCTGCTGGTGCAAAGCCTGACCGGGCTGCTGCTCGGCGCGGGGATCCAGCGTCTGCGCGAGCTTAACCAGTCGCTGCAAAACGAATTAGCGCGCAACCACCGTCTGGCTGAACGCCTGCTGGAGACCGAAGAGAGCGTGCGCCGGGATGTGGCGCGCGAACTGCACGATGATATCGGTCAGACCATCACCGCCATTCGCACCCAGGCGGGCATTGTCCAGCGGCTGGCGCCGGAAAACGCAGGGGTGAAGCGCAGCGGGGCGCATATCGAACAACTTTCTCTTGGCGTATACGATTCTGTGCGTCGTCTGTTGGGTCGTCTGCGTCCGCGCCAGTTGGATGATCTCACGCTGGAACAAGCGATCCGCTCATTGATGCGTGAAATGGAGCTGGAAAGCCGCGGCATCGTCAGCCACCTTGACTGGCGAATTGACGAATCTGTACTCAGCGAAAGTCAGCGGGTGACGCTGTTTCGCGTCTGTCAGGAAGGGCTGAACAACATCGTTAAGCACGCCAACGCCAGCGCGGTGACGCTTCAGGGCTGGCAGCAGGATGAACGGCTGATGCTGGTGATTGAGGACGACGGCAGCGGCCTGCCGCCGGGGTCGAATCAGCAGGGATTTGGCCTCACCGGGATGCGTGAACGTATTACCGCCCTCGGGGGATCGCTCTCGATTTCCTGTACGCATGGCACGCGGGTCAGCGTGTCGTTACCCCTGCGTTATGTGTAAGGAGCGGTCATGTTTTCGTTTTTAAAAGCCCCAGTCAGCGCGCCGCTCATCACCGATAAGCGTGAAGTGGATGCCCTCTACCGCTACTGGCGGCGGCATATTCTGACCACTATCTGGCTCGGCTACGCGCTGTTCTATTTCACACGCAAGAGCTTCAACGCCGCCGTACCGGATATCCTCACCAGCGGCGTGCTGACCCGCAGCGACATTGGTCTGTTGGCGACGCTGTTTTACATCACCTACGGCCTGTCGAAGTTTGTTTCCGGTATCGTCAGTGACCGTTCCAACGCCCGTTATTTTATGGGGTTTGGGCTTATCGCCACCGGCGTGGTGAACATTCTGTTTGGCTTCTCCACCTCGCTCTGGGCTTTTGTGGTGCTCTGGGCGCTGAACGCCTTTTTCCAGGGCTGGGGGTCGCCGGTCTGCGCGCGTTTATTGACTGTGTGGTATTCGCGTACCGAACGCGGCGGCTGGTGGGCGCTGTGGAATACTGCGCACAATGTTGGCGGGGCGCTGATCCCGATCGTGATGGCGGCGACGGCGCTGCATTACGGCTGGCGTGCCGGGATGATGATCGCCGGGCTGCTGGCGATTGTAGTGGGGATTTTTCTCTGCTGGCGGCTGCGCGACAGGCCGCAGGCGATTGGTCTGCCGCCGATTGGCGACTGGCGCCATGATGAGCTGGAAATCGCCCAGCAGCAGGAAGGCGCAGGGCTGAGCCGTAAAGAGATCCTCACCCGCTATGTATTGCTGAATCCCTATATCTGGCTGCTGTCGCTGTGTTACGTGCTGGTGTACGTCGTCCGCGCCGCCATCAACGACTGGGGCAATCTGTATATGTCGGAGACGCTCGGCGTGGATCTGGTGACCGCCAATACCGCCGTGACCATGTTCGAATTGGGCGGATTTATCGGCGCGCTGGTCGCAGGCTGGGGCTCGGACAAACTGTTTAACGGCAACCGCGGTCCAATGAACCTGATTTTCGCTGCCGGAATTTTGCTCTCCGTGGGCTCGTTGTGGCTGATGCCGTTCGCCAGTTACGTGATGCAGGCGGCGTGCTTCTTCACCACCGGATTCTTCGTCTTCGGCCCGCAAATGCTGATCGGCATGGCGGCGGCGGAGTGCTCGCACAAAGAGGCAGCGGGCGCGGCAACCGGATTTGTCGGGCTGTTTGCCTATCTGGGGGCATCGCTTTCCGGCTGGCCGCTGGCGAAGGTGATGGAGGTCTGGCACTGGACCGGATTCTTTGTGGTGATCGCCATTGCGGCGGGGATTTCCGCGCTGCTGCTGCTACCGTTTTTGAACGCCCAGGCTCCACGCGAACTCAACGAAGCGTGATGCACCTCACCTTTTTGCCCCGAGTAGGGTAAAACTAAGAAATTTTCCCGGTTTCACCTGGACGCTGTCTCAGGCGCGTCTCCCGGCTGATTTTTACAATGCCTGCCATTCGCAGGTATAAAAATTAGCTCGGGAGTGTCAAATGCTGGCCTTTCTAAACCAGGTACGCAAGCCGACCCTGGATCTGCCGCTTGATGTGCGGCGCAAAATGTGGTTCAAACCGTTCATGCAGTCCTATCTGGTAGTCTTTATTGGCTACCTGACCATGTATCTGATCCGCAAAAACTTCAACATCGCGCAGAACGACATGATCTCCACCTACGGGCTGAGCATGACGCAGCTGGGGATGATTGGCCTGGGCTTCTCCATCACCTACGGCGTGGGTAAAACGCTGGTTTCCTACTACGCCGACGGCAAAAATACCAAGCAGTTCCTGCCGTTTATGCTGATCCTCTCCGCCATCTGTATGCTCGGCTTCAGCGCCAGCATGGGGGCGGGTTCAACCAGCCTGTTCCTGATGATCGCCTTCTACGCGCTGAGCGGTTTTTTCCAGAGTACTGGCGGCTCGTGTAGCTATTCCACCATCACCAAATGGACGCCGCGTCGCAAGCGGGGTTCTTACCTCGGCATGTGGAATATCTCCCATAACCTCGGTGGTGCGGGTGCGGCTGGCGTGGCGCTGTTTGGCGCCAACTATCTGTTCGACGGTCACGTCATTGGTATGTTTATCTTCCCGTCAATTATCGCCCTGATTGTCGGCTTTATCGGCCTGCGCTACGGCAGCGACTCCCCGGAGTCTTATGGCCTCGGTAAAGCTGAAGAGCTGTTCGGCGAGGAGATAAGCGAAGAGGACAAAGAGACTGAAGAAAATGAGATGACCAAATGGCAGATCTTTGTTGAGTACGTGCTGAAAAACAAAGTGATCTGGCTGCTGTGCTTCTCCAACATTTTCCTGTACGTGGTGCGCATCGGTATCGACCAGTGGTCCACTGTCTACGCTTTCCAGGAGCTGAAGCTCTCCAAAGAGGTGGCGATTCAGGGCTTTACCCTGTTTGAAGTGGGCGCGTTGGTCGGCACGTTACTGTGGGGTTGGCTCTCTGACCTGGCTAACGGTCGTCGTGCGCTGGTAGCCTGCGTGGCGCTGGCGTTGATTATCGCGACCTTGGGCGTTTATCAGCACGCCAGCAACCAGTATGTCTATCTGGCTTCGCTGTTTGCGCTGGGCTTCCTGGTGTTTGGTCCTCAGCTGTTAATCGGTGTTGCAGCCGTCGGATTCGTACCGAAAAAAGCAATCGGCGCAGCCGACGGGATTAAAGGCTCCTTCGCATATCTGATTGGTGACAGCTTCGCCAAGCTGGGTCTGGGGATGATTGCTGACGGCACGCCGATTTTTGGTCTGACCGGCTGGGCGGGCACGTTCGCCGCGCTGGATACCGCCGCCATCGGTTGTATCTGCCTGATGGCCATCGTGGCCGTGTTTGAAGAACGTAAAATTCGCCGCGAGAAAAAAATTCAACAATTGAAAGTCGCTTAAGTTAAGTGTGCATTGGTAACTTTTGCCCGCCTGGATGGCGGGCTTTTTTATGTCGCGGATCCATCCTGAATCGTGTTGATACGTTCAGTCGTCGACAGAGAGGAATTTGCCGTTATGATGGGCATCCTGTCTGGTAATGGATGTGCGCATGATTTGGATAATGCTGGCCACATTGGTCGTTGTTTTTGTAGTGGGTTTTCGGGTGTTGACGTCCGGATCTCGACGGGCAATTCGCCGTCTGAGCGAGCGACTGAATATTGATGTTGTGCCGGTAGAGTCGATGATCGATCAGATGGGAAAAGTACAGGGTGAGGCTTTTTTACAGTACCTCCACCGCCCAGATGAATCGCATCTGCAAAATGCTGCCCAGGTGTTGTTGATCTGGCAAATCGTTATTGTCGACGGCAGTGAGTCGAATCTGCTGCAATGGCACCGTTGGCTGCAAAAAGCCCGATTGGCCACGCCGATTACTGACGCACAGGTGCGTCTGGCGCTTGGTTTTCTGCGCGAGATAGAGCCGGATATGCAGGAGTTTAATGCGTTTCAGATGCGCTATAACGCCTTTTTCCAGCCCGAAGATGGCGTGCACTGGCTACACTGACAGTCATGCCTGTTGGCGTTACGTGACTCAGGCCGACAAAGGGACCCTGCCGCTGGTCGAATAAGACACGTCGACATTCAGCGGTAAAGTTGCTAAAACGTTAAATGCGTCACAAATTTAATGTTACACTGCGTAACTTTTCTGCAATAACCCCACGCAGGTAACAAAATGAGTGAAGCTGTTGAACAAAAATCCCGCGCTGAGGCAAATGCCCGACCGAACTGGTCGGCGGTATTCGCCGTGGCGTTCTGCGTTGCCTGCCTGATAACCGTTGAGTTTCTGCCCGTTAGCCTGTTAACGCCGATGGCGCAGGATCTGGGGATTTCTGAAGGTGTTGCCGGACAATCGGTGACTGTGACGGCATTTGTTGCCATGTTCGCCAGCCTGTTTGTGACGCAAATTATCCAGGCGACCGATCGTCGCTACGTGGTGATCGTGTTTTCGGTGCTGCTGACGCTCTCCTGCCTGTTGGTTTCCTTTGCCAACTCTTTTTCACTGCTGCTCATTGGCCGCGCCTGCCTCGGTCTGGCGCTTGGCGGATTCTGGGCGATGTCGGCGTCGCTGACCATGCGTCTGGTTCCCGCCCGTACGGTACCGAAAGCGCTGTCGGTGATTTTTGGCGCGGTCTCTGTCGCGCTGGTGATTGCTGCGCCGCTGGGGAGTTTTTTGGGCGGTATTATCGGCTGGCGCAACGTGTTTAATGCGGCGGCGGTAATGGGCGTGCTGTGCACGATTTGGGTGGTGAGAGCGCTGCCGTCGTTGCCAGGTGAACCTTCGCATCAGAAACAAAATATGTTCAGCCTGCTGCAGCGCCCGGGGGTGATGGCCGGGATGATTGCCATCTTTATGTCCTTTGCCGGACAGTTCGCCTTCTTTACCTATATTCGCCCGATCTATATGAATCTGGCAGGCTTTGAAGTTGATGGCCTGACGTTGGTGCTGCTGAGTTTTGGTATCGCCAGCTTTGTCGGGACATCGCTCTCCTCGGTGGTTCTGAAGCGCTCGGTCAAACTGGCCTTAGCCGGTGCGCCGCTGGTGCTGGCGCTTAGCGCGCTGGTCCTGATCCTGTGGGGTAGCGACAAAGTTGTGGCGGCAGGTATTGCGATTATCTGGGGCCTGGCGTTTGCGTTGGTTCCGGTCGGCTGGTCGACGTGGATCAGCCGATCGCTTGCCGATCAGGCAGAAAAAGCCGGATCCGTCCAGGTCGCCGTGATCCAGCTTGCCAATACCTGCGGGGCAGCGGTGGGAGGCTATGCGCTCGATAACCTCGGACTGCTTTCGCCCCTGATGCTTTCCGGCAGCCTGATGCTGCTGACGGCGCTTCTGGTCACGATGAAGGTCAGAATACAGTGAGATTGTTGCCTGATGGCGCGCAGCTTTCAGGCAACATCGTTATCTGACGACTGAATCAATCAAAACCATTGTTTTCGGCGGTATGGGCAAACCATTCGCCGCTTTTCTTCACCGTACGTTTTTGCGTATCTAAATCTAACTGGACAAAACCGTAGCGGTTTTTATATCCATTGAGCCAGGACCAGTTATCAATAAAGGTCCACATATGGTAGCCAAGACAATTACACCCTTCGCTAATGCCTTTATGTAACCATTTAAGATGCGCGGAAACAAATTCAATACGGTAGCTGTCGTTGATTTGGTCCTGCTGAATAAAACGTTGCTCATTTTCGACTCCCATGCCGTTTTCAGAAATAAAACAGCGCGGGTTGCCGTAGTTATCACGCAGATTAGTAATAATATCGTATATACCTGGCTCGTAAATTTCCCAGCCACGGTAAGGGTTCATTTTACGCCCCGGCATTTCGTAATAATCAAACAGCCACTCCGGCATAAACGGCGCGTCAGGATTGACGGCAGTATCACGACATTTCACGCGGCGCGGCTGATAATAATTAATACCGAGCAGGTCGATTTTGCCATCGGCGATGAGCTGACTGTCGCCTGGCTGACATGCTGGGAGTTGATCGTACTCTTTTAGCAGCTCTATCAGATCCGCCGGATATTCACCTTTTAGCACCGGGTCAAGGAAGCTGCGGTTAAACAGCAGATCCGCATGGTGCGCAGCTTTTACATCCGCCGGGTGTTGTGAGCGCGGATAAGAGGGCGTTAAATTCAGGATCACACCGATTTCACCGTCATAACTTCCGGCGTGGTACGCGCGTACCGCCGTGGAATGCGCCAGTACGGTGTGATACGCCACGGTGGCCGCGCGTTTGAAATCCACCACATTAGGGTAATGGAAGTCATACAGATAGCCGCCTTCTACCGGGACAATCGGTTCGTTAAAGGTGAACCAGTGCTTCACCCGATTGCCGAACAAGGTAAAACAGGTTTGTGCGTAGCGACCAAACGCCTCAACCACATCACGGTTTTCCCAGCCACCTTTCTCCTGCATCACCATCGGCATATCGAAGTGGAACAGGGTGATAAATGGCGTAATGCCTTGCGCCAGCAGCTCATCGATGACGTTGTTATAGAAATCAACTGCCTGCGGGTTGACGTCGCCAGTACCGTCCGGGATCAGTCGTGACCAACTGATTGAAGTGCGGAAGCTGTTGTGCTTCAGCTGTTTGAGCAGTGCGATGTCCTGTTTCCAGTGCTGATAAAAGGTCGAGGTGTTCGCCGGGCCAACCCCCTGATGGAAACGCCCAGGCTGGCGGTCGAACCACACGTCCCATGTCGTCTGGCTTTTGCCGCCGTTCAGACTATCCCCTTCGGTTTGCAGCGCCGAGCAGGCACTGCCCCACCAAAAGTTTTCGGGAAAACGGTATCGCATTATCTTGCTCCTTGATGTGTTTCATTTCCCTACACAATAGGCGATTTTTCAAAACAGAAACCGGTTACAGCACTCGTTTTTCAATGCGATAGTTACAAATCCGGGCATTCAACTTTGCCCAGCGCTTCCCAGTAGTTGTTCTGATTGTTTCTTTGTATGGCCAGAATGGCTTCGCGTATGTGTTGCTGATTACGGGTATCAGCCATAATCGTTTTTTCCCACACCTCATCCGATGGCGACCCCTGCGGGGTACAAATCTTGCGTAAATCCTTCAATACGGTGTTTTTTCCATGAACGGACTGTAGAGAGCCATAAGCCGAATCGGCCTGCGCCAAACCCGGCAGCATGAAAAGAATGGCAATAAGCGGTAAAACGGCTTGTTTCATGATAATAATCCTTGTTGTCGATGCGCATCATCTCAAGAGTAAGTGTAGACGGCATGCGCCTCACTCATCAGCCTGTGTTAATTTCTAAAAAGAAAATCAGCCAGAAGTTTTAGTTTTTCAGGAGGATAGGATGCAAATACAGATTACAGATACCATTACTGAAGACGATCAAAATGCTCTGCTTGTTGGACTGCGCGCCTACAATCGCCAGTTCCTGAGGACCACCAATTTTGGCGACCTGGCGGTGTACTGGCGCGATGAGCACAATGAAATACTGGGCGGGCTGATCGGTAAAATCAAAGGCGAATGGCTGTGTATTGATTTCCTGTGGATGCATGACTCGCTGCGTAAAGGCGGTTACGGCACAAAGTTGATGCAGGCCGCTGAACAGACGGCGCGTGAGAGAGGATGCCTGCATGCGCTGGTGGACACGATGAGTTTCCAGGCGCTGCCGTTTTATCAGAAAAACGGCTATCAGTTGCAAATGACCCTCGATAACTTTCCAGAAACCGGTTCCGCGCGCCATTATTTGTCGAAAACGTTTTGATGACCGGAAGGACTGCAAAAGGGATGACCTAACGGCACATTCCGACTCATTTTCCTTTTCGCATTATGCTTTTTTCTTCTTGCTGATGCTTTTTCGTTTTTTAAACCGCAGCGGCCTTCCCGCTATAGTCATTTCATTACTCATCAAGCGGTTATTGCAAAAGGATAAAACGTGAAACTGAAAATACCTTATTTCGGGGCTGGGGCGGCGTTATTACTGGCGGGATTATTGCTGGCAGGATGCGATCAGCAGAACAATGATGCAAAGCATATTAAAGTGGGCGTGATTAACGGTGCAGAGCAGGATGTGGCGGAAGTCGCGAAGAAAGTCGCTAAAGAAAAATATGGCCTGGAGGTGGAATTGGTGGGGTTTAGCGGTTCTCTGCTGCCCAACGATGCCACTAATCATGGTGAGCTGGATGCCAACGTCTTCCAGCATCGTCCGTTCCTTGAACAAGATAATAAAGCGCACGGCTATAAGCTGGTAGCGGTGGGCAATACCTTTGTGTTCCCGATGGCGGGTTATTCGAAGAAAATCAAAACTGTTGCTGAACTAAAAGACGGTGCGACGATTGCGATACCTAACGATCCGACCAACCTTGGGCGGGCGCTGTTGCTGCTACAAAAAGAGAAGTTAATCACTCTGAAAGCGGATACCGGCCTGCTGCCAACGGCGCTGGATATTACGGATAATCCGCGACATCTGAAAATTATGGAACTGGAAGGGGCGCAGCTACCGCGCGTGCTGGACGATCAAAAAGTGGATGTGGCGATTATCAGTACCACCCACATCCAGCAAACCGGGCTTTCTCCGGTACATGACAGCGTATTTATCGAAGACAAAAATTCACCGTACGTGAACATTCTGGTGGCGCGAGAAGACAATAAAGATGCCGAGAATGTGAAAGAATTCCTGCAATCTTATCAGTCACCGGAAGTGGCGAAGGCGGCAGAAACTATCTTTAACGGCGGCGCAGTTCCGGGCTGGTAATCATCACCCGTTGCCGCGCCGGTTGGGGTTAAACCGCTCTGGCGCGGCGACGTGAGTCCATTGAGATAAGCACGACCGATGAGAGGATCAAAAGCGTACCCAGCCAGTCTGGCAGGGTAAAGGTGATGCCTAACAGCAGCAGGGACAGCAACGCACTGCTCAACGGTTCCGCGCAGCTTAAAATGCTCGCTTTCGGTCCGCCAATCATCTGCGCGCCTTTCAGGTACAGGCTAAACGTGAGTGACGTGCCGATGACCACCAGATAGAAAAACGCCAGAATTAAACTGCCATTCACCACGAAATGAGTTCCCTGCCCGGCATAGAACGGCAGTAGGATCATTCCACCGATTAACATACTCCAGCCGACGACTGGCAACGTGCCGTAGCGCGCGATGAGCGTTGAGGGGTAGGTGGTATAGAACGCGGCGGCAAACGCTGAGGCTATTCCCCAAAACAGCGCGGCAGCTGAGATAGATAACGACGTCGGATTACCGTGGGTGACCAGTAAGAAGGTACCGATGAGTGAGGTGAAGATCGCCGTCAGCACTAAAATCCCCGGCCGCGCTTTGCGCACCACGGAGAACCACGCCACGATAATGGTCGGTGACAAAAATTGCAGCACCGTCGCGGTGGCGGCGTTGGATTTTTCGATGGTCAGCAGGAAGGTTAGCTGTACGGTGAGTGCCCCGACCACGGAAAAAATCAGCAGGCTGATGGCGTCCTTGCGGTTTTTGATAATGGAGAACACGTTGTCGCCGTGAACGAAAGAGAGCATCAGTAGAATGAGCCCCGCGAAAATCAGGCGCGTCATGGTCAGAAACTGCGACGACATCTGGCTTTGTTCCATGATGTACTGCGCGCAAACGCCTGAACTTCCCCATAATACGGCGGCAATCAGGACGTTCATCATCCCTCTTCTGGTGGAACTCATCTTTCCCTCTGCATGCTGTTTTGTTTTATTTGTGTGCAGGCATCATAGCAGAGATAGCGAAGCGAGTGAGACATGACGGGCACAGCCCCCCACACCGCAGGGGGCTTCGGCAGTCATCTTACGGCGCAATCGGCGTCAGATAATCCAGTCGTAGCGGTTCGGCCAGCAGCTCGTTCATTTGCAGAATAAACGTCTGGAAATGGGGCAGGGCGATATGCTCGTCCAGACCGGCCTGACCGCGCCAGGATTCACGAACGTAGAAGACATCCGGTGTGTCGCGCAACTGGAACAGGGCATACTCAATATTGCCCGGCTCCTGGCGCGTGGGCAGCAGCAGAGCCTGCAGCGCCTGTTTCAGTGCGTCGATTTTCCCCGGTCTGGCTTTCAGTACCGCAATAATTGAAATCACCTCTGAATCAGACATGTTAAAACCCCTCCAGCACAATCTTGCCGACTGAACGACCGGTTTCAATTTGCGCGTGCGCTTTTTGCAGATTCGCCGCGTTGATTGCGCCAAAATGCTCGCCCAGCGTGGTGCGAATGGTGTTGTCATCGATCAACTGTGCCACGCGGGTTAATAGCTGATGCTGCGCAATGATGTCGTGGGTGGTAAACATCGAACGGGTAAACATAAATTCCCAGTGCAGCGAAATGCTTTTGGCCTTCAGTGGACGTGCATCGAGGGTTTGCGGATCGTCAATCAGCGCCAGTTTGCCCTGCGGCGCCAGGGCGGCAATAATTTGCGGGTAGTGCTGCTCGGTATTGTTCAGGCTGGCAACGTGCGTCACCTCTTTAATGCCTATCCGAGCCAGCTCTTCCATCAGTGGCTTGCTGTGGTCAATCACATGATGAGCGCCTGCTTCACGTACCCATTTCTGGCTCTGTGGACGTGAAGCGGTACCGATGACTGTCATTTTGGTCAGCTTACTGGCCAGTTGTGTCAGGATAGAACCGACGCCGCCAGCAGCGCCAACAATCAATAACACATCATTTTCATTGCCATTTTCCTCAACGCCCAGACGGTCGAACAGCATTTCCCAGGCGGTGATGGCGGTCAGCGGCAGTGCCGCAGCAGAAGCGTTGTCCAGCGATTGCGGCTTCAGCGTGGTAATACGTTCATCAACCAGCTGAAATTCACTGTTACTGCCAGCACGACCCAGCGCACCGGCATACCAGACTTCATCGCCAGGAGCGAACAGGGTGACTGCTTCACCCACGGACTTCACTACGCCAACGGCGTCCCAACCCAGCACGCGGGGCACATCAGCGTTAAAACCTTCGCGGACCTTGGTATCAACGGGATTGACGGAAATGGCCTTCACTTCAACCAGCAGATCGTGCCCGGAGGCGACGGGCATGGGCAGGTCAATCTCTTGTAAAAATTCAATGTTACTGCCGTCGGTTGCGGCGCGGGTAATAGCGATGGCTTTCATAATCTCTCCGGTTAATAAACCTTCTATCTGTTGAATAATTCGATGGTAAACCGGTAGCAGAACGGGAAAAATAGCCATTCGGCGACAGGACTTATACTCGGGGAGTGAAAATGTTCCGGCTTGAAGATCTCACGTTGTTTGTCCGCGCCGCGGCGCTAAATAGTTTTAGCGATGCCGCACGCGAAGTCGGCGTTCAGCCTGCTCAGGTCAGTTCTGCTATTAAGCGCCTGGAGTCTACGCTGGCTATCCGCTTGTTCGCCCGCTCCACGCGCAGTCTGCGCCTGACGCCGGAAGGTGAGGTCTGGCTACCCTATGCCCGCCAGATGCTGGACGTGATGCATGCCGGACTGCAAAAAATTCAGACCCCGGAAGATGAAGTTTCAGGCACGCTGCAAATCGCTGTACCTTCCGATCTCGGTCGGAACCTACTGCTGCCGGTCTTTCAGTCGTTTCGACGCCGCTATCCCGCGCTGCGCCTGCGGATTTTTTTCTCCGACCAGGTGACGGATGTCTTTAAAGACCCCGTCGATGTTGCGTTTCGCTATGGCAACACCGAAGACGCATCTTACATTGCGCTGCCTGTCGCTCCGGGTAACCGACGCGTGCTGGTGGCATCACTGGAATGGGTTGTGCAAAACGGCGCGCCGCAAACTCCGGATGATTTAACACAGCTCAACGCCATGACCTTCGTCTTACGCGGACGCCTGCACGATCGCTGGACGTTTACGCATAACGGCGAGGTTAGCAGTGTGCAGGTTAACGGCACCATTATGAGCGATGATGCTGAAGTAATCCGACGGCTGGCGATTGCCGGAGAAGGCATCGCGTACAAGTCGTGGCTGGATGTCAGCGAGGATGTGCGTGATGGACGATTGCAGCTACTGATGCCTGATTACCTGGGCGAAAAAGCCCCGCTAAATATGATTTGCCCACATCGTAAGCAGCTTTCAACGGCTGTCCGTCTGCTGCATGACGCCGTGAAGGCGCGGTGTGACACGTTGGGCGTTTCCCCGTGAGGTGTTCAATCGCAGGAATATTATTCGATAGCCATACGCATAAATAATAGCTAATCTCTGTTGCTGGCATTAATCTGATCGGAACGCCGATCAGTTAGTGATAATTGTTTCATTGAGTATAGTTTCTTCGATAAATATTATTTCTTAAATTAATGCAGTGTTTATAATATTTATTTTAAGAATTTTTTGGTCGATGATTTAATGACTTGTATATTTATTAAAAGGTATTTGACGAGATACCTTCCGCTACGATATAAAAAATAATAGCCCCGATACATACCTATTTCTTTGCCTGATTGTTAAACGCATTGATGCTTTTTGTTATTACGTTATTTATTGGGGTAGGAGAGGGCCATTGAAGTCAAAGACTATAAATGATGTATTGTATTATATAGAAGATAATTTTGTTTCAGGCATTGGTATTGATGACATTTCACAGTTTTCCGGATACAGTCGCAGACATATACAGAATATTTTAAAGCAGCGAATAAATATGCCTGTGGGGCTTTATATTCGTAGGCGACGGATAACCAAAGCAGCAAGCTTGTTACGCCTTACTCATATGGATATTATCGATATTTCAGTGCGGGTAGGATTCGATTCTCAGCAATCTTTCTGCCGTGAATTTAAAAAACTAACCGGTTATACCCCCACAGAATACCGTAAAAATCCCAGTTGGGATCTTTCGCCGTTAATGTCGTTTGTACTGCGCAGTGATATTGTTGTCGGCGAATTGCAACTACGTACCTTACCTGCTGATATCGTGCATGGATTTCAGTACAACTATGACACACCAATCCCGCCTGCCAGTGACTCGCATCTGCATCGATTAAATCTAATATTTGAGCAACTTACCAGTTCAAAACAAAATGTGTGGGCATTAACCGATTTCTCGTCTAATCCAAACTCAATGATGCGGTTGAAAGTTAAAAGCATCATTGGTAACAAAAGTCATCATTCGCCCAATGCCTATAATCGTTATGAGTGTCCTTCGGGAACGTATGCCTGTTTTTCATTCAGATTCAAGAAAGTGATCTTGACCCTCCATCTCCGAACAGCTTTTGTATCTTAAGTTAACGATGTCCGCTGCCGCCGGTATTCCCTCGGGGAGTGATATCCCAGCGCGCTGTGCGGGTGGTTTTCATTGTAATGCGTGAACGCTACTGCAAGGTTTCGCAGTGCTGTTCTCACATCCGGTTTTGGCATGAACGCGATATAGTCTTCTTTCATCGTTTTCACGAACCGTTCGGCCATGCCATTACTCTGCGGGCTGCTCACCGCTGTTGTGCAGGGCTCCAGATTCAGCTCTCTCGCGAACCTCCGCGTTTCATACGCGGTATACGCTGAACCGTTATCCGTCAGCCACTGCACCGCTGTGTCGGGCAACCTGTCGCCGAAGCGCTT
Organism: Citrobacter sp. Cb080; assembly: GCF_030334745.1. Classification (NCBI taxonomy): domain Bacteria; kingdom Pseudomonadati; phylum Pseudomonadota; class Gammaproteobacteria; order Enterobacterales; family Enterobacteriaceae; genus Citrobacter; species Citrobacter sp. Cb080. The sequence goes on from NZ_JAOWDG010000078.1 coordinate 186,374, forward strand.
TTCCACCGACCTCAGCATCACATCCTGCACGGTCGAACTGTCATAGCCTCCCGTGCTTGCTGCCCAGTCTATGGCCTCACGGTCGCAGCAGTCCAGCGCGAACGTTACCCGCAGTTTTTCGCCGTTGTCGCAGCCGAACTCGAAGCCATCTGAACACCAGCGCATATCGCTTTCTGCCACCGCTATCTTGCCCTTATGTTCACGCTTCGGTCGCTCTGGTTTGTGATGCAACAACAACAGGTTATGCTCACGCATTATCCTGTAAAGCCGTTTGGCATTCACAGGTAGCTGTCCCTCTGTGCGACGTTGCTTGCGCAGGATGCCCCACACGCGTCGATAACCATAACTCGGCATATCGCTGATAATGTTGAGGATAGCCGACAGTATTTCTGCGTCTGCTTCTTCATTACGCCGGTTACAGCGCCTGTCCTGCCAGTCGGCAGAACGGTTAATCCGCAGTGACAGTTGCGCACGCGACACGCCCATGGTCCGGCAGACCATGGCTATTCCCCGTCCTTTGGCAACAAGGGCGCGTGCGCTATCCATTTTCGCGACTGACCGTACTCCACGGCTTCTTTCAGGATCTCAACTTCCATCGTCTTCTTGCCCAGAAGGCGCTGAAGCTCCCGGACCTGCTTCAGAGCAGCAGTAAGCTCAGAAGCAGGAACGACTTCCTCTCCAGCCGCAACGGCGGTGAGGCTGCCTTCCTGATATTGCTTCTTCCACTTAAACAGCAGGCTGGGCTGGATACCATGCAGGCGGGCGACATGGGAGACATTCATACCCGGCTCCATCGTCTGCTGGATAATGGCGATCTTCTCCTGAGGAGTTTTACGTTTACGGACTTCTTGCCCTAACAGGATCCCGGTCATCTCAAAATTGGCGTTAGTGTTAGACATATATTCAAGCCTATCTCTTATCTGGAGATACAGCTACTGTCCGGTGTTTCAGGGGGCTACATCACAGGCCACAGTACGCGGCGTAAACGAAGAAAATCCCTAAAGAAGCCAGCCAGACGTTAGGGCAGGACAACACATGTTTGATACCCTTTAAGACTTCCATGTTGGCACTGGTTTTCTCGCCGCCTTTCACTTTGTCATCATCGACAATAAAGTAAGTGAGAACGCCCGCAGCCAGCGTAATTAGCGTATAAAACAGCAGTCCAGCCTGCATCCCCGCTTTACCTTCACCAAACTGGACGAAAACAAACAGAGCGCCAGAAGCGACGATAACATCCACCACGCCGCGTCCGGCTTCTAAAAAGCCAAACATGCGCCCTTGTTCTTCTTGCGTACCTAGCAGACGCACAGCTTTCAGTAACACCGGCCAATAAACCACATCGGCAAAGAACGCCATTGCGGCAAAGCAAATAAGATAACCGGTAAATGACGGTAGCGTCGCCAAATATAAACCGCATAGCCCAACGCCGATCAGACCAAATGGTAATAATATTTTCTTGGAATAACGGTCTGCGATATAGAGCGACAGAAAAAGCCCGGTTGTCTGAACAATCGTATAAACAGTAAAACTTAAACCAATTTGCGTATTGGTTAAACCCCAGTCACTTTGCATTGGCACATAGAAAACGTCTTTCATACTTGAAAGTTTGAATATTGTGCCGCCGCCTAAAATTAAAAAACAGAGCCTTGCCCATTTGTTCATGAACATAATTAAACCCTCATTGCTTGTTGAGAGAAATATTTAAATTAAATCATGCAGTTAATAAATTAAGAGAGTTATTTTCATAACCCTTTTCGCATTTAATAATATTTAAAGAAGTTTATTTATTACTTGTAAACTTGTCGCATAAATCACGGATATACTTTATTTGAGCAAGAGCATGTTCTTTTTCCTGCGCCAGTCGCGCATCAATCATGTTACTGTCGGGCAGCGGCGTATAGCTTGCATCGCGCCATGGGATCCAGGGATTATCACCTTCATCATCAAAACGAAATGCCGGAGCATAATATTCAACTTCCTCTTCCAGACCAAAAGCATTTACTTGCGGTTTATCCTCACCTAAAAGTAATAATGCCTTAAGCATCTCTTCCATTGGTAAGTCACCGTATCCTGAACGACAAGCCTCATGCCCCCAGCCTTTACCTTCTTTAATAATTTTTGCGTCTTTGATATGCACCTGAGTGATTAGAGGGGACATGACCTCTAACGCAGAAAGCGGCTGCTCATTGGCGTTAATCATGTTGCCAAAATCAAACAGAATAGAGAGATTCTTCATTCCACTATTATTAACCAGCGTCACCAGTTCATGGCCTTGCAGATCTTCATGCTGTTCGATAGTAAAGCTTAGTCCGCAATCGTCATACTGAGACAACCACGCAATATCATTGGCAATCTTTGCCATGACATCGTTGAGATGTCCTTCATAGCGGGGGTAGAAACGTACTGAAGTTGCGCCAGTTGCCACAGCAATACGGATCGCATCCGTCAATGTCACCTTGTCCGATGCGCTCGTTTCAATATGTACATCGAGGTTATATTTTTTGGCCTTTTCTTTAAAATCGTGCAACTGCCGATCGTTTAGTTTCTGCAGCGATTGGGACTCACCATCCTCAACATGTATTTTCACTCCCTTTAATTGTTGCTGATGCGCAATATCCAGAAGATCGCCCGGAAGGACTCTCTCATAGCGCATATTCAGATGAAAGGCATAAGCATGTAGGTACAGTGGTATATTTCTCGCACGTTCAGCGAGAAGTTCTTGGTTGCATTTTCCCATTATTTTTCTCATTCATCACGAATAACAAGTTCCACAGATTCAAGTCGCCAGTATTCAAAATCAACCTGAACCACTTTTTTATCTCGGGTAGCCCGATGTTTTTCTACTAAAATTCCATAAGTATTAGGCGCAACGCCCAACTCTTTGCAGGCCACTTCTGGCATATTGACCGGTTTAAAAATCATTTCTTTGATATTTAAAGCATGACCAAACGCATCTTCCCAGACGCTGGCAAAAGACTGATTGCCCAATTTGTTAATGAATCCTGGCGCAACATCAGCATCAATATAGGACTCATGGTAAAACACTTTATGCGAATCAAGACCACACCAACCGGTAACTAAATAGCGATCACCGGAGGAGAGAAAAACATCATCAACATGGTGCGGAACCGTCGCAATCGTTTCTTTGGTTAAATAACCCCAAAAAGGCTTGCGCCCCTGAGCACAGGCTTCAGCATTAAAGCTGGAAAGTGATTTGGGATTATAAATAAATCGCTTCGATGAAATAAACCAACCACTGCGGTTCTTTCGGAAGATACGCGCATCGATCTCAAGCTCAATCAGAACCTGACGTAAGGTCATGCGCTTCGCATCCAGCAACTCACATAACTCTCTCTCCGAAGGCAATTTAGAGCCCGCTGGCAAATTATTCTCGTTTAACCAGCTTTCAAAGCGCTCTCTAAGCACATCAACATTGTTTTTCTTTTTCATCTTGCTCATCTGGTTTAAACCAATTTAAAGCTAAGATATTTGAGTGCAGGAAATACTCAAGTTTTTTTTCAACGCAGAGTTTCTTTTTGTGGGCCAGGTATCAAGAATGGACTGAAAACATGGCGTGACAAGCAGGTTTTTTAACCCGCCTTAGTATGCAGAGATAAGAACCACGAGAAAGGCAAATCAGGTGTTACCACCTGATTTAATTGCATGGCCAGAATGGCTTTATTTTCCCCACAAACGGCGGGAATTGTCTTCGATCTTGCCGCTTAAACGACGCTTTTGCATCGTTCTGGTCCAGCTTTTCGATAACCCGGCAGCCGAGAGTAAACGGTGATATTGTGAGTCATCAAACGGCATATGCCAGGCAATGGCAATCGCCTCCCGCACGCTGACGTCGCTGACGCGTGAAGCCAGGATCAACGGCGCGTCCGCCGACACCTGGCCTGGAGCGATGACGCTGCACAACCAGCCCGTCTTGCCTGCATCCTGCATCTGGCTAGCCATATCGCTGATGCCAAAATGGAAATTCAGCTTAAAGCACGGTGAGCGCGGCTGCGTGACCTGAATCAGCGCATCTCCCCACTGGAAAATGTCGCCAATAAATACATTCTCTTCCGTTAGCCCCTGAGTAGAGAGATTCTCGCCAAACGCGGGCGCGACAAAGCGCTCTGCCTGCTCCGGAAACTCTTGTCTCCAGTGCTGATAGTGTTCACGCGGATAGTGGCACAGCGCGCGATCCGGCCCACCGTGAATTTTCGTTTCCGCCTGTTCATCACCCGTCAGCCCCAGTTCGGTCAGCATCAGCTCGCCGTCAACCTGGACCTTAGCAATCGCGCTGGGACGGCTTCCCGTGTAGTCCCGAACCTTGCCTGTAAAAACATCGACCGGATATCGCATCTGTTCCCTCTCCCGATAAATTTCCCCCATTACACCACATTTATTTTACCCCAGTCGCTCAAAATGAGAGCACGGTTCACATGAAACTTAGGGACACATGCTATCAATGTAATCTGGTTTTGAAACATCATTTCAAATAAGGAGTCAACAACGTGACTGGTCAATCGCAATTTGCTGGCGTCTGGTGTCCTTCCATTACGCCAATGGATAATGACGGCAAGATCGATCTTAACGGTCTGAGCCAGCATCTCAAACGCCTTACCGAGGCCAAAATCGACGTGATTTTGCTGATGGGTAGCATCGGGGAATTTGCCTCCTTTACGCTCGAAGAAAAGCTGTTACTGATCCGCGAGGCCCGCGCTATGAGCTCGCTGAAGATGGTCGCCAACGTCTCATCCACCTGCCAGAATGATGTGCTGTTGATGGCGCAGGAAGCGTATCGCGCCGATTACGATGCCGTGATGATCCTGCCGCCTTACTACTACGGGCAAACGGCAAAACAGCTGCTGAGCTACTTCCGTCAGTTGGGGCAGAAGCTCAGCGGTAAATGGTTTGCCTATAACTTTCCGGCGCGCACTGGCTGCGATTTAACACCTGAACTGGTTGCCACCCTCGCCGCCGAGTTCCCCAACTTCGCAGGCATTAAAGATACCGTCGACTGCCAGTCCCATACTCGCAGTATGATCCAGACCACCCGCGCCGTACGGGAGGATTTTGCCGTGTTGTCCGGCTATGACGAATACTACATTCCTAACCTGCTGGCAGGCGGCGCGGGGGTGATTTCAGGATTAAACAACGTCATGCCTGAACTGTTTGTCAGCGCACGGGAAGCATTTAAACAGGGCGACCTGACAGCACTTCGCGACATTCAGGACCAGATTGGCACCTACATGTCCATCTACGCCATCGGCGAAGATTTCGTCACCACCATCAAAACCGTGGTATCGCGTAAGTTTGGCTATTGCACCGGCGTGTCACGAAATGCCGGCGGAGAGTTGAACGAGGGTGAGTGTCGGACCATCGATGAGGTATTTGTCGTCAAAGCGTAAATCGTTAAGCCGGATGGAACAGACCATCCGGCAAAAGAGGCTTACTTCACGGCGCTACGAATATCAATTTCCGCCGCCCTGGCTTTAACTCTTTTCGACCAGATGGAAGTGATAATCGGCACCAGAATGGAGGTCACAATCACCGACGTGGCGACAAGGGAAGTTGCTGCCGGCGCCATCGGTTTAAATGCCGGAACCATTTCAGCAATCAGCACTGGCGTAGCGACCGCCGCACCAGCTGAGCTGGAGGCCGCAATCCCCGCTGTGCCATCGCCGCCTCCAATCAGTTTATCGGCGATAATCAATGGAATACCGGTAATAATAATTACCGCCACGCCCAGCAAAATACCCAGTACACCGGTCTGCGCAATCACGCTCAAATCAATGGTGTTACCAAGCGCGAAGGCAAAGAAAGGAATCAACGTCTGCACCGCTTTGCTGAAGAATTCCCGCAGCTCAGGGTCCAGATTCCCCAGCGCAAAGCCAATCAGGAACGGTAATACGGCCCCGACAAACACGTGCGGTTCAAACGAAGCGATCCCGGCGGTTCCCAGAATCACCATAGTCATCAGCGGGCCAGACTCCAGCGACATCAGGACAAACGCCCCGGCCTCTTCTTTGGTGCCGTACTGCTGCATAATCGAGGCATACAGCCCGCCGTTGGTCATATCCATGGCGGCCACCAGCGCCAGCGTAGACAACCCGGCGAAGAAACCAACTTCTACACCATGTTCCGGCAGAATACGTGAAGCAATCGCCGCGACCACCCACGCTACCAGAATCTTGGTTATGACCAGCGTGCCTGATTTACGCAGCACGGTACCGGTGGCGCTTAGCTTGATCGACGCCCCCATACAAAAGAACCAGACCGCCAGAATAGGCACCGTACCGGTGATCATACCGTTGGTAAAGGAGCCGAAGTATTTCCCGGCGCCGGGGGAAAAGGTGTGACACAACGCGCCCAAAAAAAGCGGCACCAGCATCATGCCGCCTGGGATTTTCTCTATCGTTCGTTTGATCTGCATTTCCATCACCTGTAGACATAAAAATGGGGCAATTTTTATGGGCGATTGCATCTTGCTTATGAGATGCGCCCGTCTTGATGAAACGAAGATAGACATTCATAGAGACTATAAAAGTGATCCCACTCGCATAATAAAACCTTGTTTCAATTTAAGTGGATCATTGTTTTTATATTGATTTTGATCACAAAAAAACCCCCACAAGCATCGCTTGCAGGGGCTTACTAAAGCGTAGAACTTATTTTTTCGCTGCGAAACGCGCGGCAGCTTCGTCCCAGTTCACCACGTTCCAGAACTCTTTGATGTAGTCCGGGCGACGGTTCTGGAATTTCAGGTAGTAAGCGTGTTCCCAAACGTCCAGGCCCACGATCGGGAAGCCGGAAGCGCCAGAGATAGCTTCACCCATCAGCGGGGAATCCTGGTTAGCAGTGGAAACAACAGCCAGTTTGTCACCTTTCAGAACCAGCCACGCCCAGCCGGAACCAAAACGGGTTGCCGCAGCTTTTTCAAATTCAGCTTTGAAGTTGTCCACGGAGCCGAAGTCACGTTCGATAGCCGCTTTCAGGTCGCCCTGCAGCGTAGTACCGGTTTTCAGACCTTTCCAGAACAGGCTGTGGTTAGCGTGGCCGCCCGCGTTGTTACGCAGTACGGTTTTCTTGTCTGCTGGCAGTTGATCCAGTTTGGTGATCAGCTCTTCAACAGGCAGGCTCGCGAATTCAGGTAAGCTTTCCAGCGCAGCGTTAGCGTTGTTTACGTAAGCCTGGTGGTGTTTGGTATGGTGGATTTCCATCGTCTGCTTATCAAAGTGCGGTTCAAGGGCATCATAAGCGTACGGCAGGGATGGCAGTGTATAACTCATAATCATCTCCAGTATTGTCGGGCGGCCAGTGTTAACGCCGCGTAAGCAGTTGGGTCATTATAGTTAATTAAATGATATTGAAAATGATTATCAATGCCGTACTTTTTACATGGCTATTATGAGGTAAAAGTGTGAGCATCACTGGGAAAATCAGGCTGATTTTGCCAATCTGAGTAGAAAATAGGCAGCGACATGAAGGACATGGGAGATAAAGCACGACATAGTCTGAAGATTATCTCACAAGGAAATATTGCTATGTCTGTCAACATTGCCCTTTTTGGTATCGGCCTCGACACATACTGGCCCCAGTTTACAGGCCTGGAGTCACATCTTCAGGGCTATCTGCAATCAATTGATGAGCGCCTGACGGCGCAACAAGCCAGCGTGATTAATGGCGGCCTGATTGATAACGTCGATAAAGCCGATGCCCTTATCAGACGGTTGCAGCAACAGCCGGTCGATGCTGTCTGTCTTTACATCAGCACCTACGCGCTCAGCTCAACGGTGCTACCGCTTGTGCAGAGTATCAATAAACCGGTCATTATTCTGGCCCTACAGCCAGAGCCAGGGCTGCCTTATTCAACAATCCGTCAAATACCCGATCGTGGAGGTCGTACTGGAGAGTGGCTGGCGCACTGTCAGGCCTGCAGCGCACCCGAACTGGCAAACGTGTTTAACCGTGCAAATATCCGCTTTCAGTTGATTGTTGGCGCATTACAGGGCGATGAGTATGTCTGGCAACAAACGGCGCAGTGGCTACAGGCACTTAACGCTCGTCAAATGCTGGCAAATTGTCAGGTCGGCGTCCTCGGGCACTATTATGACGGCATGGTAGACGTTTACAGCAATATGACGAACTTGTCCGCCAAAATGGGCGTACGCTTTAAGCCATTGGAAATGTGTGAGTTGGCGGAATATCGCGAGCAGGTCAGCGAGGCAGACCTCAATGCCAAACGACAGGAAATGCACCGTGTACTTCAGTTGGATGCGGCATGCGAACCTGCAGAGCTCAACCGCGCACTCACCACTGCCTGCGCCATGGATAAACTGATTGCCCAGAATAAACTCGGTGCACTAGCCTATTATTATGAAGGCCGTAACGGCAACGCTTACGAGAACATCATCACCTCAATCATTCTCGGCAACACGCTGCTTACCCACCGTGGTATTCCCGTAGCGGGAGAATATGAAATCAAAAATGTGCTGGCGATGAAAATTCAGCAACTTCTGGGGGCTGGCGGTTCATTCTCAGAACCATATGGCATTGAATTTAATGATGATGCTGTTTTGTGGGGACATGACGGTCCGGCACACCCACTGATGGCGGATGGTCCGGTGAGTCTGGTGCCGCTGCCGGTTTATCATGGTAAACCCGGTAAAGGTGTCTCTATCCAGATGACCGTAAAATCAGGTCCGGTGACCTTTCTTTCGGTAATTGAAGATGCCGAAAACGGGGTGCGTTTACAGTATGCCGAGGGTGAAGCTGTACCAGGTGAAGTCCTGGATATTGGCAACACCAATAGCCGCTATCGCTTCCCGTTATCAGCTCGCGAGTTCACCACGCAATGGTGCATGGGCGGCCCAGCTCATCATTGCAGCATTGGCCTGGGACACCATGGCGAGGCACTGGAAAAACTCGCCTGGCTACTGGGTATTCAGGCAGTAAGAATTTGCTAATCCTCTATATTTCCGCCCTTCTCAAAAAAGAGGGGCGGGGCCGCATTTGTGATCAATATCCCTTTCATCCCCTGAATTTTGCCAGCATTACTGATCACACGGCAGCATGCTGAAGGTTAATCTATTGCTCACTCTTTAGACTTTTGAACATCAAAACGGGTGTTTTCATCCTGCCAAATCGATAATTCAAAAGGAAACAGAATGGGTAACGCAATTACGATGGGGATAATATGGCATCTAATCGGTGCCGCTAGTGCCGCTTGTTTCTATGCCCCTTTTAAAAAGGTACAACACTGGTCCTGGGAAACCATGTGGTCTATAGGTGGTTTTGTTTCATGGCTGATCCTTCCCTGGCTCGTCAGCGCGATCCTTCTGCCGGACTTCTGGGCCTATTACAGTTCATTCAGTGCGTCCACCCTGCTGCCGGTATTTTTATTCGGTGCCATGTGGGGGATTGGTAATATCAACTATGGCCTGACTATGCGCTATCTCGGTATGTCGATGGGGATCGGGATCGCTATCGGCATTACGCTAATTGTTGGTACCTTAATGACGCCAATCATTGCCGGTAAATTTGACGTGCTCATTGGCACACCAGGCGGACGTATGACCCTGCTCGGCGTGCTGGTCGCCCTGATCGGAGTGGCGATTGTCACCCGCGCCGGACAGTTAAAAGAGCGCAAGATGGGCATCAAAGCCGAAGAGTTCAATCTGAAAAAAGGTCTGATACTGGCGGTGATGTGCGGCTTTTTCTCCGCGGGGATGTCCTTTGCCATGGATGCGGCTAAACCAATGCACGAAGCCGCTGCAACACTCGGTATCGATCCGCTGTATGTCGCCCTGCCAAGCTACGTAGTCATCATGGGCGGTGGTGCGGTGATCAATCTGGGATACTGCTTCATTCGTCTGGCAAAAATGAAAAACCTGTCAGTAAAGGCCGACTTCTCTTTAGCAAAACCGCTGATTATCAGCAATATCCTGTTTTCTGCGCTTGCTGGCCTGATGTGGTATCTCCAGTTCTTCTTTTACGCCTGGGGCCATGCCAAAATTCCAGCACAGTATGACTACATGAGCTGGATGCTGCACATGAGCTTCTACGTCCTGTGCGGTGGTATCGTGGGCCTGATCATGAAAGAGTGGAGCAATGCAGGGAGACGTCCGGTCAGCGTGCTAAGTCTTGGCTGCGTAGTGATCATTGTCGCAGCAAACATTGTTGGTCTGGGAATGGCCAGCTAATCATGTTGGGTACTGAGATGACGCCACTGCGCTGGCGTCATCCCAACTTTACGGTTAAATACCACCGAAAATCAGTTTCCGTTGTACTACCTTAAATTAACCAAATAATGATGGCGTTACTCACAAAATACCTCCGTTCGAGCGTATAGCTTAAATCCGTTCAGCAATAAAAACAGATACCCGATAACCGGCACCCAAAAGCTCAAACGCAGGCCAATAGCATCAATAACCATCCCCTGGATAAAGGGCAGCACCCCGCCGCCAATGCCCGCCATAATCAAGCAAGCAGAAATAGATGCCGCATAGCGATCAAGTCCGGAGAGCGTGCGAGAGAAAATAATGGGATACATTACTGAGTTCATGAGCCCCGTCGCCAGCAGGCAATAGCCGCCAAAACGGTTAGCGAAAACTATCGCGGCAACGGTTAGTAGTACCGCTCCCGAAGAACACAGGCAAAACAACAACTGAGGTCGGCAACAGTGAGCCAGCAAGCCATACAAAAACCGACCCGCCAATGCACCGCCCCAGTACAACGCGATAAAGGAGGTCGCTTGTGCAAGCGAAAACCCGCCCAAAGACGGGTCGTGAAGATAGCTGAGAGCCGTAGTACCCATGCTGACTTCCACGCCAACGTAAACAAGAATGCCACTCACCCCAGTACGAAACTGCGCATAGCGCCTGAGCGCACGAATCGCAGAAAAAATATTCTCGTGCGCGTCACGAAAATCAGCAATTGAAAAACGGTATAACGCAACCAGCAGTATGCCTCCCACCAGCATCAAACCGAGATACATCCCTGGAACTGAAATGACAGAGCCAGCCAGAACAACCGCCAGGACGACAGGCGCCAGCGCCGCCCCGAGGGAGTTGATGGACGACGCCAGACTGAGGCGTCCAGCCGCACTTTGCGCCTCGCCAAGCCGATTAACATAAGGGTTTGCGACCACCTGCATCGCCGCAACCCCCATCGCCACAATGAAAATCCCCACCAGGCAACCGGCAAATGACGCCAGCCAGAGCGATACGGCAATCACCACCGAACCACTTGCGGCAAGTATCAACGCCAGTAAGAGTGCGCTGCGATACCCTAAACGCGCCATCCAGCCTGAACACGGTAAACAAATCACAAACGGTGCGAGATAAAACGCCACATTTACCAACATCGAGTCTCGCCATGAAAGCGAAAAAACTTGCCGGAAAAAGGGAATCGTGGCGCTATTAATTGCCGTCAGGACGCCCCAGTAAAAAAAGACAGCCGACAGCATAATGAACGCCCGGCGAGGATTCTGTACCATGATTTATCCCGCCATTTCCTGTGCCAGATGCACGGCGACATCCTGCGGCGACATGCTGCCAAGCAACTGCTCACGGAACTCCACATGCATCAACTTACGCGCCAGACGGGAGAAGATTTTCATATGATCGCCCTTCTCCTGCTCGCTCACCGTCAGCATGATAACCAGCGAGACATCCACCTCGTCGCTCCACGCCAGCGGCTCACTCAAACGCATCACCGACACGCTACTGTGCGCGACCGCCGCCGATTTGCAGTGAGGAAGCGCAATTGCAAATCCTAATGCGGTAGAGAAAATCGCCTCACGCTGCCAAATAGCCTCTTCAACGGCTGAGCCGGAAAAGACCCGCTGTTCGACCTCAAGATTATCGGTGAGGACCTTAATCGCCTCCGCTTTACGGGTAATCGCCCGATCGAGCAGGATCAGGGCGGGATCAAACACGGGTTTTGCTTGCGCCGCCACCTCTTGCGAAAGTAGTACCGCCACGTCCTGACCACTTTCACAGGCTAATGCCCGTTCCAGCGTCTGCTCGCTGTGCGCGAGGGTTAAGGTCATTAAGCGCGCCTTTGCTGGCGCAATACGGCTTGAGGACATGCTGATCTGTCGTAAACCAACGCCCAACAGTAGCGCCAGCGCCGACGGGTCGCCGCCCATCTCGCCGCACAGGCTGATCTCAATACCGGCCCGCTGCGCGCGCGCCGTCATCTCCTTCAGTAACTGTAAAAACGCGGGGTCAAAATAATTGTAGAGATGTCGAACCTGCGCGTTGCCCCGGTCGCAGGCCAGGAAGTATTGCGTCAGGTCGTTGCTGCCAATCGAAACAAAGTCGATATACGCAGCGGCTTTCTCCAGCAGATAAAGCACTGATGGCACTTCCGCCATAATACCCAGCGACCACTGCCCAACCGCCGCCCCCTCGGCCAGCAGTTGCGCCGCTGTTTGCTGGAACTGTTCACGCAGCCACTTCACCTCAGCAAGCGTAGTCACCATCGGCGCCATAATGTGCAACGGTCCGACGGCGCTGGCACGCAGTAGCGCACGTATCTGAGGACGGAAAATCGACATAAATTCGGGATACAGGCGGATGCCGCGCCAGCCAAGAAACGGGTTTTCCTCCGGCGGCATCGCCAGATAGTCACAGGGTTTATCACCACCAATATCCAGCGTACGGATCACCACTTTACGCCCCCGCGCCTGTTCCAGCACGTGACGATAGGCCTGGTACTGCTCCTCCTCGTCAGGCGGCGCGGCTCGTTCGCAGAACAGCATTTCAGTGCGGAACAGACCAATCCCCTCCGCCCCGGCGGCAAATGCCGCTTCCACTTCCGCAGCCAGCGCGATATTCGCCAGCACCGTCACCCGTTCGCCCTCCTGCGTCGCCCCAGGGCGTTGAATAAGCGGCTGTAAACGCGCTTCAAGGCGCTGACGTTTGTCCTCTTCCAGTTGATACCACCGCAGAGCCTGCTCATCCGGCGACACCACCACCACCCCGTGGCGAGTGTCGAGCAGCAGCGCTTCACCACCGCGAATATGCCCCGCTTCCGCCGCCTCTACGCTCAGCAGCGGAACCCCAAACGATCGCGCCAGAATGACGGTATGTGATGTTTCCCCGCCCGCGCCCATCACCACACCTTTCAGATGCGGACCGCGCAGCGCCAGAAACTGGCCTGGCGTTATGGGAACCGGACTGATAACGATGGTGTCTTGCGACAATGCCGTTTGCGGCATCAGCGGCTGCGCGGTGAGATGCGCCGCCAGACGCAGGCCCAAATCCTGTACATCCAGCACCCGCTGTTGTAGGTAGACGCTGCGACTTTCGCGCAGCGGCGCGCTCAGTTCATCCAGCGCCAGCGCCAGTGCTGCCAGCGCATTGCGCGCTGTACGGTCGGTAAGTAGCGAGGTTTCGAAGAGCGCATCGTCCAGCAGTTTGACATGAGCCTGTAGCACCGACGCGGCTTCTCCCTGCGTATGCGGTAATGCGTCGTGCAGCTCGCGGCGTACTTGCTCAAGTGCCGCCGTCAGCGCGGCTCGCTGTACAGCCGGCGCCGCCACCGCCTCTTGTTCTGCCAATTGATACAGATCCGGCACGCCCAGATGCATTGCCACCCCTTGCGCCAGCCCAGCGCTCACGCCGTTACCGCGCACCCACTCCGCACGGGTCTGCGCCAGAAAAACCGGCAGAGGTTGCTCCACCCGTTCCGGCGTCCGGGCAACGGGTTCATCACACGCGGCAAACTCTTGCCTCACAAACTGAGTCAGCGCCTGATGCGCGGCAGATTCATCCTCGCCCTCAATCACCAGTTCACACGGGTCCTGATACAAAATATCGGTCCCAATCATCGCCAACACGCTACGGGCATCGGCCTGACGCTGGTTACGCAGATTGCCTATTTGAACGCGAGCCTGAAATGCGCTGACGCGCTGCTCTAACGCACTGGCGGGGCGGGCATGTAGGCCATTTGGCAACGGGCAGGTAAAACGAATGTTTAACACAATATTATCCTCTGGCTGCAGGCGTAATACGCCATGAGATCGGCGTGCAGGCCGGTATCGTTTCATGCGATGAGTTCAGCGATTTTTCCGCCAGCGTAACTTCGCACACTGTCGCATCAGCGACCGGCGTTGAGCTGATCTGCGGCTGCGAGCCGGGGTTCCAGCCGCGTAAAATCAGCGCATCTTCACGTTGCGCTTTTTTCAAGGTGCTGAAATGGAGTGGTGTCTCCCAGTGCAGCAGGCTGTAGGCTGTCGGGAATGTCAGCGCGTGTGGATTAGTTTTAAAACGCGCCCAGCCGGAATCCAGCCAGCCAACTGGCGGTGTGCGCCAGGCTTCGACTTCACGCCAGAAGTTCGGGCTTTCACCATCGCACAACGGGATGAGCGCGAAGCGGGCGCTAAATTCGCCTGGGATCTGTGAGTCTGGGGAAGGCAACGCCATACCGGATGCGCGTCCCGGACGCCACGGCATACCGGCACGTCCCAGCCAACCCACGCTACGTAGTAGCGTAATGGCGATAACCGATGGGCGTTCTGCGGGAATTTCATATTCTCGCAGCCCATCCGTCACCACACTGATGCCCTGCTTGCCATCATGCATCATTACCAGACTTTGCATTGGCCACAGCGATGCCGGGGCTTCACCCCAATTTTCCTGCTGCCAGACATCCAGCGTGGCCGGTCGGTTGGCGCGACGAATCAGACCAAACGGTTGATCGGCAAAATGGACATCGGTAAAGACATCAGCAGGAATTTCCACCTGTAAACGATGATCGTACAAGGTGTTGTTGACGCTAACCTGGAGGTCCAGCGTCGGGCGCTGGTGATCCAGCATGACCACCATGCTGACATCCAGTCGTGCATTACAACGGTGCTCCTGCCTGTCGGCCAGCGTGTGCGGTGCTGCGATAGACCAGCTTAGCGACAACGTGTCCACCAGCGGGCCGCGCTGCCAGTCGGCGTGAAGCAGCGCCCCTGCGCCGGTAACGCGCCAGTCATCCTCTGGTGGAGAATAGTTATAGGTGTCACCGGCATCGCCGCCGTCCACCAGTTGAATAAGGTTCTCCCAGCGCTTACCGCTGCGCTTATCGACCAGAACAACCTGTTCGCCTTCCAGCGTCAGGCGTAACCACGAGTTCTCCAGCGCCTCTTCTGTCGAGGACGGCACAGCAAATCCGGGGGCGCACTCATCTTGCAGATACAGGGTGGTATAGCCGCAGGCGGGGAGCGATGCGACCTCCAGTAAAATATCGCACCGCCGATAGAAGACGGGATCGGGGCTATTGGACAGTTCCTGAACAATGACGGACATATCTTGCGATGTCTCACGCATAATCTGCCAGCGACAGGGTTGTCCCTGCTCGTCAACAATGCGGAACGCCTCACCGGGTAGGTAGAGCGTCAGCGCCACCAGGCCATCGCGCACCGACGGCAGCGCGTTAAAGACGATGATTTTTTTACCCTGTTGCTGCGCCGTAATGCCGTTTGCCAACATCTGCATATTCAGCTCGTACAGGCGCTCGGCTTTTTCCTGACCCGAGAGCAAACGCGCCTTAACCATTGCATTCACGCGATCGGCGTTACACCCACCGATACTATCGTGAGCGTGGGATTTCATCGCCTCGCGCCATATTGTCTCAATGGCACGCTGCGGATAGGGCAACCCCAGCGTCCAGGCCATACTCAGCAACGGTTCTAGCTGACGGCTGACGAAGTTCTCCAGCCGGACGTTGGCCTGTTTAATATCCATGCGGGTAGAAAAAATACCGCGATGGATACGCATATATTTCGGGCTTAGCAGTTCGCCCTCAAAGATCGCCAGCGGCGTATCCGCCAGCGCGGCAAAGTAACGGCTAAAGTCGCTGCGAATAAAGCGGTACGCCGTTTGTTCCTGGTTCAGCGTGTCGAGCATTGCCGGAACGCCGTACTCAAACGGTGACTGATCGTTACCGTTCGGCAGTAGTAGCTGCGTACTGCGGCTAAATGCCGCCTGCTTTTCCATAACCGCAGAGAGGCGCGGCCAGGCCTGGTTGGCATCCGTCGGCAACCACTTAGCACACCCATAACCCTGCGGTAATACTGCCGTCGTCACAACGCTGCCCCCCTGGCTTCGCCAGCGGAACTCGGTAAACGGCGTGTCGTACTCGCTCCAGCCGCGCCAGATAATCGCGTGGTCGATGGCAAACTGATTAAGGAACATGGGCAACTGTGCGCTCTGGCCAAACGAGTCCGGCACATAACCGACCGCCATTCTCGGCCCCATCTCGTCACAGTCAGCCTGCCCCAGCAGCAGATTGCGGGTGATGGACTCAGCGCCAACCACCAAAAAATCGGTCTGTGTATACCAGGGACCGATTAACAAACGTCCGGCTTTCACCAGCGCCTGCACGCGTTCGCGGTTTTCTGGTGCCAGTTGGAAATAATCCTCCAGCACCACCGTTTGGCCATCAAGCATAAATGGACCTAATGATTCATCCGCTTCAAGATGTTGGATAAGATCTGCCATAAAATAATAAAGCAGAGCCTGGCAATCATTCTCCGTAAAATACCATTCACGATCCCAGTGCGTATGCTGAATTAAATGAACCGTTTTCATTTCGTTTATTCCTGTTTTAAGGCGTAGGTAACCCGCACGGATATTTACCCGCGCTAAACATAGGGAAATATTAATTCAGTAGTACGTCTAACGGCTGGCTTTAAATTTCGGCGCCACCGTCTCTTTTCTCACCTCAGGCGTGGCTGTCGGGCCACGGAATATCAACAGTGAGCCGCAGGCGATAATCGCCGAGCCGCAGACAATTGAGAGCACATAAATCGGCCATTTTTCTACCGCCAGCCAGCCGTAAAAACCGGAGATCGGCGCATGGTTTACCGCCCCTAATCCTACCGCCATCGCCGCCCCCACCGCCGAGCCAATCACGTTGACGACAATAATTCTTGGATTTGACAGCGCAAACGGAATGGCGCCTTCAGAAACACCAATCAGCCCCATCAACGTAGAGGCTTTACCCGCCTCACGCAGGGATTCCGGGAAGCGTGACGACCACAGCAGCGTAGCGACACCCAGACCAATTGGCGGCACGATAATCGCCACCTGCGCGGCGGTGTTTGGGTCATAAATACCGGAGGCCAGTAACGCCATTGCCGTCGTCACCGCCGCCTTGTTAATCGGGCCGCCGAGATCAAACCCAACCATGCCGCCAATGACCGCCGCCAGCAGCACTTTGTTCGTGCCGGACATGGATAACAGCCAGCTTTCCATGCCGTGATTCAACGCCGCCAGCGGCGTACCGATAATAAATGCCATCACCACGCAGGTCAGCAGCGTACCGCCGACTGGCAGAATGAAAATAGGCACAGCAGAGGAGAGCGCCTTCGGCAATTTGATGTAGCGGTTCAGGGCGCGAACGATATAGCCCGCGACAAAACCGGCCGCCAGCGCGCCGAGAAAACCCGTTCCCAGGTTACTCGCCAGCAGTCCGCCAATCATCCCCGGCGCAAGACCCGGTTTGTTCGCCAGCGCAAAGCTGATATAGCCGGCCACCACCGGCAACATCAGGGACAGCGCCAGCCCGCCGAAACCATCAAATTTGTGCAGCAACTGCACCACCATGCCGGCCTGCTCGTAGCTGGCATCCCAGATGTTATCAATACCGTAGAGAGAAGCGCCGATACGGGCGATCCCCATTAGCACCGCTCCAGCAATGACAAACGGCAGCATCCATGAAACGCCGGTCATAATGGCGTTCTTGACCTCTATCCCGGTAGACGGTTTGTCTCCCCCCTGAAACTTAGCCATTTGCAACCTCCTGCTCTACTGCTTCAAACACCGCATCGCCAAATTTGATGGGATCAGAGACGCTGCATTCGAGCTTCACCATGCCATCAAAACGCTCTTTCCCGCTAATCGCAACGTCGGCAGCAATGATGACCGCGTCAGCGCGCGCCAGATCCTCTGGCATAATTTCATTCTCAGCGCCAATGCTCCCCTGCGTTTCCACTTTGACTTCATGCCCACGGTTTTTCCCCGTGATTTCAAGCGATTCCGCAGCCATGTAGGTATGAGCAACGCCGGTCGGACAAGCTGCAACACAAACAATGTACATAATGATTCCTCGTAGATTCAGGCAATAAAAAAAGCACAATGGCGAAAGTGCGCATTGTGCTTTGTGTAGGACTAACAAATTGATAAACCTGGCTTTCACCGTCAGCGCCGCTGGCATGGCGGCAAACTAACAGTTGGTGCAGGCTGGAGATACGGAAACTGAAGGCCAGCTCATCACGTTTGCGACGGCACAGCAGCGCCTGCGGGAAATGCAGGCCAAAACGAGCAGGACGATGACAGCGTTGACGTACGCTCGCGCCGATAGCTTCGCTGGCGCAGTCCCACAGGCTGGACCATTCGCGCGCCATTTGCGTATCCATACACTCCTGCTCGGCGATATCATTTTCAGCCAGATCGTTAACGGAATTAAACCAGCAAAAATAATCAAGCATACGTTTAATTTTGCGATCGCAAGATAGCAAAATTAAAAGCAGACTTTTGATGATTATAGAGTTGGTCAACACAAACGTTACTCCGATAAATAAGTTTGCTGAGAATAAAACAAAAATAAAAGAGCAACTGTGATTTATTGCACAGAGCATTCACTAATTATGTCTGATTTAGTCTGAATATGTATCAAAACGCCACTGCAATATATTAACCACATTTATATATTATGGTGTCACCCGACTACGATGGCGCCATTGCCCTGGCGTCATCCCGACTTCGCGGTTAAATACCACCGAAAAATAGTTACTGTCTTCAAAACCGCACTGCATAGCAACTTCACCAATCAGCTTTTCAGTATGCGATAACAGGTACTGAGCATGGCAAATGCGCAGTTGCCGCAGGTAATGGTTGATAGTCATCCCGGTCTGGCTACGGAACTGCTGGCGCAAAACGCGTTCGCTGCACCGTTCACGCTCGCAAAACGTATCCAGTTCGAACGCATGCTCATGGCTACCGGCTAACGCGGTGATCAGTTTATCCAGCAGCGTTTCACTTGACGTCGCCGGGAGCGTATCCGTGGCATAACGATGACGTTTAAGGTGAGTTACCAGTTGACCAAACAGCAGCTCAGCCATGGTAAAGGCCTGCGCATCGCGCTGATTACTTTCATGCTCAAGCTGGCTTATCACCTGTCTGGCCTGGGTCATGCCAACGCTGCCAAGTCGCCAGTGCGGCTGCCTTGGCGTACCGTCAAATCCGGGGATCGCCCCTTGCCAGTCAACATTCAGCGTTAACCGCTCCGGGCAGTAGATGATATTTTGCAACACAAGGTCGTTAACGGAGGTGTAGGAGTGTTTATCTTCGGCGCGAATGTAAAACAGATCGCCACGGGTTATCCGGTACGGACGATCGTTAAGGACATGCAGACCATTGCCGCGCCAGACCAGAACCAGCTCGCAAAACTCGTGGGTATGCTCAGCAAAGACATCCTGCGGATAACGATCGGCCACGGCGACAGCCTGCTGCTCATGCGCAAAAAAGTCTGATTTCGAAAGAACCAGATGATTCGCCATCACATCACCTCAACCTGTACGCTTGCCGGATAAGCGCAGCGCATCCGGCATGAAAGGGTATGATTATCAGCAAACGGACGGTAAAAAACGTTGATAGCTTTCGCGTTACTGAAGGCTGCTTCCCGCTATAAGGTCACGCCCCTGACGAATATCGCGTGGCGACCACTCGAACTCACGGCGAAAAAGCGTCGAAAAGTGGTTACTGTCACCGAAACCGCAGAGATAAGCGATATCAGTCACGCTGTCATCACTGTGGCGGAGAAGATGTCGGGCTTTAATCAGTCGCAGACGGTTAAGGTAGCGCTGCGGCGTCAATCCTGTTTGCTGTTTAAGCTGGCGATGCAGAGTGCGTAAAGAGAGCGAAAACTTCTCGGCCAGCGCCTCCCAACACACCTCTTCGGCAAAGTTATCCTCCAGCCATGCCATCAAAAGGTTAAGCCGCGCATCGTTATCGGTCGCCGCTTCCATCAGGCTGCTTTTACGTAGCAGTACCAGCAACTGCATAAACAAGATCTCGCGATTTGCCGCCGTGGGCGTATCCATCTCCTCGCCGAGCGTCTCCATCTGCCCCACCAGGTGACGAACCTGCTGCAGTACGCCCTGGTTTACGCGCCAGTGGGAGGGATACTGCCCATTTTGTTCCTGAGGCAAAAGCTGATTCAGCCCGGCCAGAAATTGAAACGCATCCGGAGAGCGATACAAAACATTGGTCAGACACAGATTGTCAGTATGTTCATATAAATGCCTGTCATGATCGCGGACGAAACACACCGTACCGCCGCTGATGGTGTAAGGCTGTCCGTTGAACACATGGATCCCCGTTCCATGTTCGACCACCACAATTTCATGAAAATCATGATGATGTTCAGGAAACGCGGGCTGAGGAAGCCGCGGTTCAATAGCCACAGGCGCTTTACCTGTCGGAAAAAAATCCACGCAATGCAGTACGGTCATGACGGCTCCCCCTGATTAACGAATATGGCTGAATAGTAATTAAGGGTTCCTACCCTCACCTTAATTTTTTGACGCCAAAGTGCGTAAACACGGTTAATTCTTCAAGAAATGGCGGGAAAGATCGGGAAATGCGGAAGGCGTCACATCCGCCAAAATCCGCGCTATTAGTGGAAACTGTGAACAACATCACGTTCACCTTTGCCATGTTGCCAGCCGCTAATTGGGGCTGTCACTGTCAAGAAGGTACGCTTTATTCGGGGTTCTTAGACTGAGTGCAATAAAACTCAGAAGGACCTCGCCATGACTTTTCGCCATTGTGTCGCTGTCGATCTCGGCGCATCCAGTGGGCGCGTAATGCTCGCACGTTACGACAGTAAACACCGCACCCTGACGCTGCGTGAAATCCACCGCTTCGTTAACTGTCTGCAAAAAACGGACGGTTTTGACACCTGGGACATCGACAGCCTGGAAAACGACATTCGCCTTGGCCTGAAAAAAGTCTGTGATGAAGGCATTCGGATAGACAGCATTGGCATTGATACCTGGGGCGTGGATTACGTATTGATCGATAACGCCGGCCAACGTGTTGGTCTGCCGGTCTCTTACCGTGACAGCCGCACGACCGGCATTATGTCACAGGCGATGGCGCAGCCAGGTAAAGGTGAAATCTACCGCCGTAGCGGCATTCAGTTTCTGCCGTTTAACACCTTGTATCAGCTACGTGCGCTGGTTGAACAGCAGCCAGAACTGCTTGCGCAGGTGGCACATGCCCTGCTGATCCCCGACTACTTCAGCTTTCGCCTGACCGGCAAATTGAACTGGGAATACACCAACGCCACCACCACCCAGTTAGTCAATATCAACACCGACGACTGGGATGACACGCTGCTGGCGTGGACCGGGGCAGACAAAGCCTGGTTTGGTCGCCCGACGCATCCGGGGAACGTCATTGGTCACTGGATTTGCCCGCAGAAAAACCAAATTCCGGTTGTGGCCGTCGCCAGTCACGACACCGCCAGCGCGGTCATCGCTTCACCGCTGGCCGATAAAAATAGTGCGTATCTCTCTTCCGGTACCTGGTCGCTGATGGGCTTTGAGAGCAGAACGCCGTATACCAACGATGCGGCGCTGGCGGCGAACATCACCAACGAAGGGGGCGCGGAAGGGCGCTACCGCGTACTGAAAAACATCATGGGACTGTGGCTGCTCCAGCGCGTTTTAAAAGAGCGCCAGATTACCGACCTGCCAACGCTTATTGCCCAAACGCAAGCGCTGCCGGCCTGCCAATTCCTGATAAACCCGAACGACGATCGCTTTATCAACCCCGACGATATGAGCGCGGAAATTCAGGCGGCCTGCCGTGAATCGGGTCAACCCGTTCCCCAGCAAAACGCCGAACTGGCGCGCTGTATCTTCGACAGCCTGGCATTGCTATACGCTGACATTCTGCAAGAGCTGGCACAACTGCGTGGTGCAGCATTTAGCCAACTGCACATCGTTGGCGGCGGCTGCCAGAACGCCCTACTGAACCAGCTATGCGCGGATGCCTGCGGTATTCGCGTGATGTCCGGGCCGATTGAGGCCTCCACGCTCGGCAATATTGGCATCCAGTTGATGACGCTGGACGAGCTTAACAACATCGATGATTTCCGTCAGGTGGTGCGTGCCAACTACGACCTGACCACCTTCATTCCAAATCCTGAAAGTGAAATTGCCCGCTACCAGGCGCAGTTTCCATCACTACGACAGACAAAGGAGCTTTGCGCATGACCACTCAACTTGAACAAGCCTGGGAACTGGCAAAACTGCGTTTCGCCGCGGTAGGCATTGATGTCGAGGCGGCCTTACGCCAGCTCGATCGTCTGCCGGTCTCCATGCACTGCTGGCAGGGCGATGATGTCGCCGGTTTCGAGAATCCGGAAGGCTCGCTCACAGGCGGTATTCAGGCCACCGGCAACTATCCGGGCAAAGCGCGTAACGCCACCGAACTGCGCGCCGATCTGGAGCAGGCGCTGAGCCTGATCCCAGGTCCAAAACGTCTGAATTTGCACGCGATCTATCTGGAATCTGAGACGCCGGTTGCCCGCGACCAAATCAAACCTGAACACTTTAAAAACTGGGTCGAGTGGGCGAAAGCAAACCAGTTAGGGCTGGATTTCAACCCCTCCTGCTTCTCTCACCCGCTGAGCGCCGACGGCTTCACGCTGGCCCACGCCGATGACACTATTCGCCAGTTTTGGATTGACCACTGTAAAGCCAGCCGTCGCGTCTCTGCGTATTTTGGCGAGCAGTTGGGTACGCCGTCGGTAATGAATATCTGGATCCCGGATGGCATGAAAGACATTACCGTTGACCGGTTAGCGCCGCGCCAACGTCTGCTTGAAGCACTGGATGAAGTGATCAGCGAAAAACTCGACCCGGCGCACCATATCGACGCCGTCGAGAGCAAGCTGTTTGGCATCGGCGCCGAAAGCTACACCGTGGGCTCCAACGAGTTCTATATGGGTTACGCCACCAGCCGTCAGACCGCGCTGTGCCTGGATGCGGGTCACTTCCATCCGACTGAAGTGATTTCCGACAAAATCTCCGCCGCCATGCTGTACGTACCGCGTCTGCTGCTGCACGTCAGCCGTCCGGTGCGCTGGGACAGCGATCACGTGGTGCTGCTGGATGATGAAACGCAGGCGATTGCCAGCGAGATCGTCCGCCACAACCTGTTTGACCGCGTACACATCGGCCTCGACTTCTTCGACGCCTCTATTAACCGCATCGCCGCGTGGGTTATCGGCACTCGCAATATGAAAAAAGCCCTGCTGCGCGCGCTGTTAGAACCGACCGAGCAACTGCGTCAGCTTGAAGCCAGCGGCGACTACACCGCACGTCTGGCCCTGCTGGAAGAGCAAAAATCGCTGCCGTGGCAGGCCGTCTGGGAGATGTATTGCCAGCGTCACGACACGCCAGCAGGAAGCCAGTGGCTGGACAGCGTGCGCGCCTATGAGAAAGAGATTTTGAGCAAACGTAGCTAACCGTGACACCAGGCTTACAGGCCGGATAAGACGCCCACGTCGCTATCCGGCAATGAATGAAACACGAAGCCGGATGGATCTTCACTTATCCGGCTTACGTAAGACCCGATAACGATCGGGCAATCAACAGGATCACCGAATATGCAAAACATGACTAATTCCTGGTTCGTCCAGGGGATGATCAAAGCCACTTCCGACGCGTGGCTGAAAGGCTGGGACGAACGTAACGGCGGCAATCTGACGCTGCGTCTGGATGAGGCTGATATTGCGCCATTTAGCGCCGATTTCCACGAAAAACCGCGCTATATCGCGCTAAGTCAGCCAATGCCTTTGCTGGCTAACACGCCGTTTATCGTCACCGGTTCCGGTAAATTTTTCCGTAACGTTCAGCTCGATCCCGCGGCAAATTTGGGCGTGGTGAAAGTAGACAGCGACGGCGCGGGCTACCACATCCTCTGGGGCCTGACCCACGAAGCGGTGCCAACCTCTGAGTTGCCGGCTCACTTCCTCTCCCATTGCGAGCGTATTAAAGCGACGAACGGCAAAGACCGCGTGATCATGCACTGCCATGCTACCAACCTGATCGCCCTGACCTACGTGCTGGAAAACAACACCCCGCTGATTACCCGCAAACTGTGGGAAGGCAGCACCGAGTGTCTGGTGGTGTTCCCGGATGGCGTCGGCATTCTGCCGTGGATGGTGCCGGGTACGGATGAAATCGGTCAGGCAACCGCCGAGGAAATGCAGAAACACTCGCTGGTACTGTGGCCGTTCCACGGCGTGTTCGGCAGCGGTCCCTCCCTCGACGAAGCATTTGGCTTGATAGATACCGCAGAAAAATCCGCCGAAGTTTTAGTCAAAATCTATTCGATGGGCGGTATGAAGCAGACCATCACACGTGAAGAGCTGGTAGCACTGGCTAAACGCTTTGGCGTGACCCCGCTGGCCAGCGCCGTAGAGCTGTACTGATACCTGCCAACTCAACGCCGGATGCGGCTTCGCTTTATCCGGCCTACATGACGATGCACGTTTCACCGTCGGCCCGATAAGCGTAATGCCACCGGGCACCAGGGATTTTTTTTAAGGAGAATAGTGATGAGCTTTATGTTGGCACTGCCAAAAATTAGCCTGCATGGCGCCGGCGCGATTGCCGATATGGTGAATCTCGTGGCGAATAAACAATGGGGCAAAGCGCTGATCGTCACCGATGGTCAGCTGGTGAAGCTGGGCCTGCTGGATAGCCTGTTTGCCGCACTGGATGAACATCAAATGTCTTACCACCTGTTTGATGAGGTGTTCCCGAATCCGACAGAAGAGCTGGTACAGAAAGGTTTTACGGCATATCAGGGGGCAGAATGTGACTACATTATCGCCTTCGGCGGCGGCAGCCCGATCGATACCGCCAAAGCGGTGAAGATCCTGACCGCCAACCCTGGCCCTTCTACCGCTTACTCCGGCGTAGGCAAAGTGAAAAATGCGGGCGTGCCGCTGGTTGCCATCAATACCACTGCTGGTACAGCAGCAGAGATGACCAGCAACGCGGTCATTATCGACTCTGTCCGTAAGGTCAAAGAGGTGATCATCGACCCGAACATCATCCCGGATATCGCCGTGGATGACGCCAGCGTGATGCTGGAAATCCCAGCCTCCGTTACCGCCGCAACCGGCATGGACGCCCTGACTCACGCGGTGGAAGCCTATGTTTCCGTTGGTGCGCATCCGCTCACCGACGCCAACGCGCTGGAAGCAATTCGCCTGATCAACCTGTGGCTGCCGAAAGCGGTCGACGATGGTCATAACCTCGAAGCCCGCGAACAAATGGCGTTTGGTCAGTATCTGGCGGGTATGGCATTCAACAGCGCAGGTCTGGGTCTGGTGCATGCGCTGGCACACCAGCCAGGCGCGACCCATAATCTGCCGCACGGCGTCTGCAACGCCATCCTGCTGCCGATCATCGAAAACTTTAACCGCCCGAACGCCGTGGCGCGTTTTGCCCGAGTGGCGCAGGCGATGGGAGTGGACACCCGCGGGATGAGCGACGAAGCGGCAAGCATGGAGGCCATCACCGCGATTCGTGCCCTGAGCAAGCGTGTAGGTATCCCGGCTGGTTTTAGTTCCCTTGGCGTGACGAAAGAGGATATTGAAGGCTGGCTGGATAAAGCGTTGGCCGATCCATGCGCGCCGTGTAACCCGCGCACTGCCAGCCGCGATGAGGTCCGCGAGCTGTATCTGGAGGCGTTATGATCCGCAAGGCCTTTGTGATGCAGGTGAATGCCGACGCGCACGTTGAGTATCAACGTCGGCACAATCCCATCTGGCCAGAACTGGAAGCGGTGCTGAAAGAGCACGGTGCCCATCACTACGCGATTTATCTCGACCAGGAACGCAACCTGCTGTTCGCCACCGTCGAGATTGAGTCAGAAGAGCGCTGGAACGCCGTTGCCAGCACCGATGTTTGCCAGCGTTGGTGGAAGCATATGCGTGATGTAATGCCGGCAAATCCGGACAACAGCCCGGTCAGCGCTGAGCTAAAAGAAGTGTTTTATCTGCCTTAACCGCTCTGTTTCCTCCCCTGACGGGGGAGGAAACCTTTTTCTCCCGTCAGCAGCATTGCGTTCGTTTTGTCATCCACGCCATTTCCCCACGACCCGGCACCTGCTCAGGCTTGCCAATGCTGAAAGTCTCCGGCGTCACCAAACTGGAAGATGGGACGGCATTTAACTACTCGTGTAGCTACAACCGCGCCGACAAGTTCAAAATCAAAAATAACTGGGTGGGAAAATAAAAGCCTGATGACCAGGCTCTAAGAAAAAGCGCCTGAATCCAGGCGCCTGAGAACAGAAAATCAGAAGAAGTATTTGAAGCGGAGACGCGCGCCGTAACGGTCGTCGTCGTCGGTATAATTCTCCGGATTGCTGTTATCGCTGTTAATCATCGAATAATAAGCGCCGAGATAAATATTAAAGTTCTGCATATCCATCACGTTCGGAATTAAATAAGACGCGTGAATGGTATGAATATCGTAAGTGCCCTCATTGTAGAACCAGTCATTATCATCGTGATCGATCAGACCGTTAAATTCGTCGATCTTGTTATGAGCATAGATATAGCCCAGTTCAAAGCGCTTCCACAGAGCGTTGACCGCCGCCGTAAAATCTTTTTCGTTATCCGCATCGAGATAAGCGGTGTTCAGGTTAAACACCAGGCCATTTTCCGGATCGGCTTTCAGACCGTTCCAGGTCATCGTCATACCGTAACCGGTACGATCGGACTGATCGACAAAGTTGCCCTGAGCATCGGTATATCCATAGGCGTTATTGATAACGTTCGATTCCATGGCCGCAGAAATCGTCAGCGCATCCACCGGTGTCCAGGCGACGACCGGGCGCAGATAAGCCACGTTTTTCTCCTGCGACATTTCACGACCATGATAGCGGCTATCCTGATAAAGCGAGGTACCATCTTCCAGCAGGGTATTTAACTCGAAATACCAGTTATCGAGCTGTTTGCTCATCAGGAAGCTGCCGCCGGAATCTGAACGGCCACGACCTTCTTTCATCATGTAGATGTAGCCGCTACCGTCATCATACAAATCGTTGGCGGTATGCCCTGAATGCTCAACAAAGGTATCCTGATTCAGCGGGAACATATCGTAAGCTTCGAAACGACCGACTTTTACTTTCCAGTCATTTTCCTGACCGAAGAAGAAAGCGGCGTCATCAAGATTGACCGAACCCGTCATGTCAGCCAGCGGTTGCGCTGAGAAACCGGCGAAATAGCCGTTATCCAGCTTACGCATACCGTCAAAGCCCAGCAGGATGCGTCCGTTCAGATCCCAGCGTTCATTAGTTGGGTCGCCCACATTCGAATTGGTTGCCGCCAGCACGCCTTTGTTGCTTTCCGCATCCATGTTGAATTCCACGTCGCCGTAGATTTTCAGATCGCCATAGCCGGAGAGCACCAGGTTAGGGGTGGTGGCGTTCTTTTTGGTCTCTTGCGCGGGCGTAGTGCCGTTGACTGGCGTATTTCCCTGAGCAACTTTAATTTCCTGGATCTCCGCAGCCTGCTGTACCTGCAATTGCTGCACCTGATTTTCCGCTTTTGCCGCGCGGTTTTCCGCAGCTTCCAGCCGAGCCTCCAGCTGTTCGAGCCGCTGTTCCAGAGTCATTTTTTGCGTTTTAGCAAAGCCATTATTTGCCACTAATAATAGACCTATTGCTAAAGCTAATGTCGATTTCTTCATTATTTGCTTTCCTTGAAATAAAGATCGTCCAACGTCTTCCGACCGGAAGACGCGCAACATGCAAATCCAAAAAATATTTTTATAGGTAATACGATACCGATGACTGAAATAAAATCAGAACATTAAAACGTGGCACCAGTGCAGGCTAATATTTATTATCATACTGATTTTTTTATGTGTAACGTAGATATAATTAAGAATGTGAGGGATATAACAATAGTGCTGAAATTAACGAAAAATAATAAAAACAATTTTATATGAATAACAATAAAATATAATTAAAAATAATAAAAGCGCGAACGATAATCGCCGCGCCTTTATTTAATAAGCGTTCAATTAACTCTGCTCAGAAACCAGAATCGCCTGAGTGTCAGGCTCCAGTGCTTTAAAGATATGCGCTTGATCGGCGGGGTAACAAATATAATCGCCCTCACCTAACTCCTCCGGCGCTTCCGTCAATCCCACCATCGCCTTACCCTGCGTTACGATAATATGTTCAACCGATCCCGGTGGATGCGGTTGTGAAATACGATCCGCGCCCGGCTGCGTCAGCAGCAGATAGATATCCCGCCGCGCACCCGGTGGGCAGGCGGCCAGTAAAATGGCCTGATAGTGGGCCTGCTCAGCCACGACTTTTGTCCCTTCGCCGCGGCGAATCACCTGCGTTTTTTGCTCCTGCGGTTCCAGCAGGCGCGCAAAGGGAATATCTAACGCCACACACAGCGACCAGAGCGTTTCCAGGCTAGGATTTCCATTGCCCGCTTCCAATTGCGAGAGTGTCGATTTTGCAATCCCCGCGCGACGGGCAATCTCCGCCAGCGACAAACCGGTGCGCTGACGTTCACGCACCAGACTTTTCGCGATCATACTGATGGGCTGGGTCATTCACGACTCCATGTTTTTTATATCGAACGAATTGTTCGACTTGTAAAGCCAATTGGTCGCGTTCATTATAATGGAAACTCGTTCGATATGGCTAAAACGGTATGAAACATTATTTTTCCAGTCTCAAAGGCGACACGATAAAAGCAATATTTTTAGTCTGTCTGGCCGTCGGTGTAGTCGGCATGTCATACGGCTCGCTGGCGATGGCCTACGGCTTCCCGCTGTGGGTACCGTTTGTACTCTCTATTACTGTGCTGGCGGGCGCGTCCGAGTTTATGTTTATCGGCATTATCGCCAGCGGTGGTAATCCACTGGCGGCTGCGGCTGCGGGTTTACTGGTTAACGCCCGACACGTGCCGTTCGGCGTCACCGTGCGCGATCTGGTAGGCACCCGGGCTGCCAGTTTCCTCGGCTGTCATATTATGAACGACGAAAGCGTAGTCTTTGGCCTGTCGCAAAAAACGCCTGAGCAACGTAAAGCCGCCTACTGGCTGTGCGGTCTGGGCGTCGCAATTTTCTGGCCTGTTGGCACCCTGATCGGCGCAGGCGTCGGCAAACTGCTCCCTGCCCCGGAAACCATCGGTCTGGATGCCGTCTTCCCTGCCATTCTGCTGGCTCTGGTCGTCCCGGCATTCAAAAACCGCACTACGCTGATTCGTGCCTGTAGCGGCGCCACGTTGTCGCTTGCCGCCATTCCCTTTGCGCCGGTCGGTTTACCGGTTTTGCTCTCACTCTTTGGCTTACTGACGAGGAAAAAATAATGGGCAACATGACGCTGTTTATCGTCGGTATCGCCATGTTATCTGTGGGAACGTATTTAATGCGTTTAGGGGGAGCCAAGCTTGGAAGCCGTTTAGCGTTCTCAGAACGCTCGCAGGCGCTGCTTTCCGACGCCGCAACGGTATTACTGTTCTCCGTTGCGCTGGCGACCACCTTTTACGAAGGCGAACACTTTGCCGGAATGGCGCGCGTACTCGGCGTGGCTTTTGCGGTATTTCTCGCCTGGCGTAAGATGCCGCTGATCGTGGTGATCGTTGCCGCTGCGGTGGTAACCGCGCTGTTACGAATGGTGGGTATACACTAAGAATATAATTACCCTGGCGAAATATTCATCAGGGTAATCACCTGTAGCGTTATGTGTTTTACCCCACAAAACCAGGCGCTAACTCTGCCTCAAATTGTCACTTCCCGCTGACATATTGCTGCTCATCTCTTCACCATCTCACCGTTAAAATCAAATCAAACAGTTTTTAACGGAGTCCCACCATGACAGCCCTTACAGCTAACTGCATTGACCTGAATATTCAGGGGAATAGCGTTTATGCCATCCTCAAGCAACTGGCGAATATGGCGCTTCAAAATGGCTACGTCTCTGACCGCAGCGCCTTCCTGCAAACGCTGCTGATACGCGAAAAGCTGCATTCCACCGGCTTTGGTTCGGGCATTGCCGTCCCACACGGTAAAAGCGTCTGTATCACACGCCCCTTCGTCTTGTTCGCGCGCAAATCAGAAAAAGTGGACTGGAAAGCCAGCGACGGCGAGGACGTTAACTGCTGGATCTGCCTCGGCGTGCCACAAACGGGCGAGGACGATCAGGTCAAAATTATCGGCACCCTGTGCCGCAAAATTATCCATCAAGATTTCATCAACCAACTGAAGCAAGGCGACACCGACCAGGTACTCGCCCTGCTCAATCAGACCTTAACCTCATAAGGAAGCGGCTATGGAGTCATCCTTGCGTTTAGTGGCGATTACCAACTGTCCGGCGGGTATCGCCCACACTTATATGGTGGCAGAAGCGCTGGAGCAAAAAGCGCGCTCGCTCGGCCATACGATTAAAGTCGAAACCCAGGGCTCAAGCGGCGTCGAAAACCGACTGACCAGTGAAGAAATTGCCGCTGCCGATTACGTTATTCTGGCTACAGGTCGCGGCCTGAGCGGTGAAGACCGGGGGCGTTTCGCCGGGAAAAAAGTCTATGAAATAGCCATTTCCCAGGCGCTGAAAAATATCGACCTGATTTTTACGCAGTTACCGACTCATTCACAACTTTTTGCCACTGATAGCAGCGTGAAGCTGGGAAAACAGGAGGTCCAGCACGGTAGCGTGATGAGCCACCTGATGGCTGGCGTTTCCGCCGCGCTGCC
Source organism: Citrobacter sp. Cb080 (assembly GCF_030334745.1). Classification (NCBI taxonomy): domain Bacteria; kingdom Pseudomonadati; phylum Pseudomonadota; class Gammaproteobacteria; order Enterobacterales; family Enterobacteriaceae; genus Citrobacter; species Citrobacter sp. Cb080. Next base: position 217,179 of record NZ_JAOWDG010000078.1, read on the forward strand.
GTTTGTTATTGGCGGCGGTATTCTGGTTGCCATCGCTAATATGCTGGTGCAGTTCGGTTTGCCCTATGCCGATATGTCGAAAGGTGCGCCGTCGTTCACCTGGGTTGTTGAATCCATCGGCTATCTGGGCTTCACCTTTATGATCCCCATTATGGGGGCATACATCGCGTGGTCGATTGCCGATAAGCCCGCTTTTGCCCCGGCGTTTCTGGTGTGTTACCTGGCGAACGATAAAGGTCTTCTCGGCACCCAGTCCGGCGCGGGGTTTCTCGGCGCGGTCGTACTCGGGCTGGCAATTGGCTACTTTGTGCTTTGGTTTCGCAAGGTTCGGCTCGGCAAAGCGTTGCAGCCGCTGCTCGGCTCCATGCTGATCCCGTTTGTCACTTTGCTGGTGTTTGGCGTACTGACTTATTACGTCATCGGCCCGGTGATGTCCGACATCATGGGGGGGCTGCTGCACTTCCTGAACACCATTCCGCCATCAATGAAAATGGGCGCAGCCTTCCTCGTTGGCGCAATGCTGGCATTTGATATGGGCGGGCCAATCAATAAAACGGCCTGGTTCTTCTGCTTCTCACTGCTGGAAAAACATATCTATGACTGGTACGCCATCGTCGGCGTGGTGGCGCTGATGCCGCCCGTCGCGGCAGGTATCGCTACCTATTTAGCGCCAAAACTGTTTACCCAGCAGGAGAAGGCCGCCGCCAGCAGTGCGATTGTGGTGGGTGCCACCGTCGCCACCGAACCGGCAATCCCCTATGCGCTGGCCGCGCCGCTGCCGATGATTACCGCCAATACGCTCTCCGGTGGTATTACCGGCATGCTGGTCATCGCCTTTGGAATCAAACGTCTCGCGCCGGGTTTAGGTATCTTTGATCCGCTGATTGGCCTGATGTCTCCGGTGGGGTCATTTTACCTGGTGCTGGCTATCGGTCTGGCGCTGAACATTTCGTTAATTATCATCCTGAAAGGATTGTGGCTGAAACGTAAAGCCGCACAGCAGGAGCTTGCCCATGAACATTGAGTTACTTCAGCAGTTATGCGAAGCCAGCGCCGTCAGCGGTGATGAGCAGGAAGTTCGCACTCTTCTCATTAATGCGCTGGATTCCAGCGTCGATGAAATCACTTTTGACGGCCTCGGCAGCTTTGTCGCACGCAAGGGCAACCGTAGGCCGAAGGTTGCCATCGTCGGTCACATGGATGAAGTGGGCTTTATGGTCACGCATATCGACGAAAGCGGCTTTTTGCGCTTCACCACCATTGGCGGTTGGTGGAGCCAGTCGATGCTGAACCACCGGGTCGCCATCCGTACCCGCAAGGGCGTTAAAATCCCTGGCATAATCGGCTCCGTAGCACCGCACGCCTTAACGGAAAAGCAGAAACAGCAACCTCTGACATTTGACGAAATGTTCATCGATATTGGTGCCAACAGCCGCGAAGAAGTAGAAAACCGCGGAATTGCGATCGGTGATTTCGTTAGCCCGGAAGCCAATTTCGCTCGCTGGGGCGAAGATAAGATCGTCGGCAAAGCGCTGGATAATCGCGTCGGCTGCGCCCTAATGGCCGAGCTTTTACAAACCGTGAATAACCCTGAAATTACCCTGTACGGCGTGGGCAGTGTGGAAGAAGAAGTGGGTCTACGCGGGGCGCAAACCTCAGCGGAGCATATCAAGCCCGATGTGGTGATCGTGCTGGATACTGCGGTTGCGGGCGATGTGCCCGGAATCGACAGCATTAAATACCCACTCAAGCTTGGCGATGGCCCAGGGCTGATGCTGTTCGATAAGCGCTATTTCCCTAATCAGCAGTTGGTTGCCACATTAAAAGCGTGTGCAGAAAACAGCGGTGCGTCATTGCAGTTTTGCACCATGAAAACCGGGGCGACGGACGGTGGACGCTATAACGTTATGGGCGGCGGTCGTCCGGTGGCGGCACTATGCCTGCCGACGCGCTATCTCCACGCCAACAGCGGCATGATTTCCGCATCGGATTACGACGCGCTGTTTACGCTGGTGCGGGAACTGCTCACCTCGCTGTCGACCGAAAAGGTCCGCGCGCTTACTGACTTTCGCCGGGAGAGTTAATGCTTTCGGAACGCCAGTTAAAATTGGTGGATCTTCTTGAACAGCAGCCGTGTTTGCTGGGCGACCTGGCGCGGCAAACTGGCGTTTCAGGCAGAACCATCCTGCGCGATATTGACTACCTCAATTTTACCCTCAGCGGTAAGGCCCGCATTCAGCCCGGTGGCAGTGCGGGCTATCAGTTGGAAATTGTCGACAGACGCGGTTATTTTCAGCTTCTGCAACGCCATGATAATGATGACCGGTTGCTGGCCTTTCTTCTGCTCAATACCTTTACACCGCGTGTACAGCTGGCTTCGGCGCTCAATTTACCTGAAACCTGGGTGGCCGATCGTCTCCCACGGTTGAAGCAGCGCTATGAGCGCGCCTTTTGTCTTGCCAGTCGCCCGGGCGTCGGTCATTTCATTGATGAACCGGAAGAAAAGCGCATTATCCTGTTGGCGAATCTGCTTAAAAAAGATCCCCTCTTAATTCCACTGCCGGGTATTACCCGAGACAACATCGACAGGCTCAATGCAGCATGTGAAAAACTTAATGAATTCCCGCTCATCTCGGGAGAGTACCTGGCAAGTCTGGTGCTGGCCGTCTATGCCCTGCGTAACCAGCTCTCCGGGTCATGGCCGGAGTGTCGGTATGTATCACTGAAAAACGCGGTGGAACAAGGAGGAGTCTACCTGGGCGAGAACGCCTTCAGAACACTGATCGGCCTTCTGGAAATCAGACAACGGCAGGCAATGACAATTTCTGCCGATGCGGTGACCTTGTTGTTAAAAAGCGTTCCCGGCATCGCTGCGTTGAACGTTATCGATACCCAACTGGTTGATAATATTACCGGCCACCTGTTGAGATGCGTCTCTGCCCCGGTTTGGGTACCGGAACATCGCCAGAGCAGTATGCACAACCTGAAGTCGACCTGGCCTGCCGCCTTCGATTTGAGTCTGCGTTTTATTGCCCTGTTGCGTGAAAAACTGGATATCCCACTGTTCGATAGCGACCTCATCGGGCTTTACTTCGCCTGCGCCCTGGAGCGCCATCAAAACGAGCGCCAGCCAGTCATTTTGTTATCCGACCAGAATGCTATCGCCACCATCAACCAACAGGCCATTGAGCGAGATGTTCTGAATTGTCGGGTGATCATTGCGCGAAATACGAGTGAAGTCAGCGCCATCAGTGAAGAAATCACCCCACTGTTAATCATCAACAATAGTCACTATTTACTTGATGAATCTATAAAAAACACCTTAACCATCAAGAATATCATCACCTCTGCGGGTACCGAGCAGATTAAACACTTCCTCGCGACGGCCTTTATCCGCCAGCAGCCCGAACGTTTCTTTTTACAGCCGGGCAGCTTCCATTACGCCAATATGAAGGCCGAAAGCTGGCAGAGTATCATCGGCCGGATCTGCGGCCAGCTTGTGGCACAGAGCCATATCACCGAGGACGAAGCGCTGCGCATTTGCGCCCGGGAGCATGAAGGTGAAAACCTGATCGTGAATCGCCTGGCGATTCCTCATTGCTGGAGCGAACAGGAGCGCCGCTTTCGTGGTTTCTTTATTACCCTCGCACACCCTATTCTGGTGAATAACGAACCGGTCAGCCATGTCCTAATCGCCTGTGCCGCCGCCGAGGCGCGGCATGAGCTAAAAATCTTCAGTTATTTATCCAGCGTGCTGAGCAGCCATCCGGCAGAAACTATTGCGGGATTGAAAGACTATAACGCGTTTATCGCATTGCTCAGGCAGTGAATGCCGGAAATGAAAAAAGCGCCTCAAGGGCGCTCTTTCGACAGTACTGAGGTATCTTATTTCAGCAGTTCAGCGGTCATGTGCACGCGGTTGCCGGTGTATGCCTGAGTGATTTTATAATCGCTGGCACCTGCACGTTCAGCCTGAGCGGCAATTTTTGCTTCAGCGCTTTCCAGTGTAGAACCAGTTGCGGTAACTGTCTGAGCAGCGAAAGAACCGAAAGAAGTAGCCAGAGCGATAACTGCGACAAAAGTTTTGATGCTTTTCATGATATAAACCCTTTAACTTAGTTGTTTGATTAAGGCACCGTGCCTTGATGTGATAAATAATAGCCATCTCATCGCACAACTAAAAGCGGAAGGATTTGCCAGTCTTATTCAAATTAATTGAATACTGGTTACTCAGTTATCAGACGCTCGGGATGTGTATAAATCGTCGCCCGGCCCGGTTTGCAAAAACCCACCAGCGTCAGGTTACAGCGTTCGGCAACTTCCACAGCGAGCGTTGTCGCCGCAGAAACAGCAAACAGGATTTCCACGCCGCACATTGCCGACTTCTGCACCATCTCGTAGCTGGCGCGGCTGGAGACTAATACCGCGCCCTGCTGCCAGGTTTCCCCTTCGATCGCACGTCGTCCCAGCAGTTTATCCAGCGCAACATGACGTCCAACATCTTCATGTCCGCCCGCCAGATGACCTGACGGCTGTACCCAGGCAGCCGCGTGCGTGCAGCCTGTCAGTTGCCCAACAGGCTGGAAATCAGGGAGATGCCTTAAGGCGTTATCGAGATGCGCCAGATTGAATGTCTGGGTAAACGGCAGCGGCTGGACCGGTTTGCCAATATCATTAAGTTGTTCCACGCCACAAACACCGCAGCCAGTCCGACCGGCCAGTGCGCAACGACGCTCTTTCAGCCCCATAAAGCGCCGGCTGGACAGCTCAACCTGCACTTCTAATCCGTTGCAGGAAGGCACCACGTCCATCCCGTAAATATCTTGCGAGGACTCAATAATGCCTTCAGAAAGTGAAAAACCCATCGCAAAGTGCTCAAGATCTTTCGGTGATGCCATCATCACCACGTGTGAAATCCCGTTGTATACCAGCGCCACAGGCACTTCTTCAGCTACCTCATCTGGCTGAGGATGTTGCAAGTCCTCGCGCTTCCAGAGGGTCAACTGACGAGATCCTGTCGGAGATGTCACATTCTTGATGTTTTCTTGAATAATCTTATTCACTTTCTTTTAACCGTATTGGAACACGCATACCAACATTGTGGTATTCTTTACAAACCCCTCCTGGACGGAGGGAAATTCACCCAATTCTGGACCTTTGCGGTCCCGTCCGCAAAGAAAAATAACAACCACTTCCCTCGCGTTCGCGTTATAGGAAAACGAAGGGAACGTGACAATGTCGAAACAAGGAGCGAACCATGCAGGTCAGCAGAAGGCAGTTCTTTAAGATCTGCGCTGGCGGTATGGCAGGCACCACGGCAGCGGCACTGGGCTTTGCACCCGGCGTAGCGCTAGCGGAAACACGGCAATATAAATTGCTGCGCACCCGCGAAACCCGTAACACCTGCACTTACTGTTCCGTTGGCTGTGGACTGTTAATGTACAGTCTCGGTGACGGAGCAAAAAACGCCAAAGCATCCATCTTCCATATCGAAGGGGACCCGGATCACCCGGTGAACCGTGGCGCACTGTGCCCGAAAGGGGCAGGACTTGTGGACTTCATCCACTCTGAAAGCCGCCTGAAATTCCCGGAATACCGCGCACCTGGCTCTGATAAGTGGCAACAGATTAGCTGGGATGAGGCATTTGACCGCATCGCTAAGCTGATGAAAGAAGACCGCGACGCTAACTACGTTGCACAAAACGCCGAAGGCGTAACCGTTAACCGCTGGCTTTCCACCGGGATGCTGTGTGCTTCCGCTTCCAGTAACGAAACCGGCTATTTAACACAAAAATTCTCCCGCGCGCTTGGTATGCTCGCGGTCGACAACCAGGCACGCGTCTGACACGGACCAACGGTAGCAAGTCTTGCTCCAACATTTGGTCGCGGCGCGATGACCAACCACTGGGTCGACATTAAAAACGCCAACCTCGTTGTGGTGATGGGCGGTAACGCCGCTGAAGCTCACCCGGTCGGGTTCCGCTGGGCGATGGAAGCCAAAATTCACAACGGCGCGAAGCTGATTGTTATCGATCCGCGCTTTACGCGAACCGCGGCGGTGGCTGATTTCTATGCTCCGATTCGTTCCGGTACTGACATTGCTTTCCTGTCAGGCGTTTTGCTGTACCTGCTGAACAACGAAAAATTCAACCGCGAATACACTGAAGCCTATACCAACGCCAGCCTGATCGTGCGTGAGGATTACGGTTTCGAAGATGGCCTGTTTACCGGCTACGACGCGGACAAACGCAAGTATGACAAAACCAGTTGGAACTACGAACTGGATGAAAAAGGCTTCGCCAAACGCGATGTCACCCTGCAACACCCGCGCTGCGTATGGAACCTGCTGAAACAGCACGTCTCCCGCTACACGCCGGACGTCGTAGAAAATATCTGCGGTACGCCAAAGGCCGACTTCCTGAAGGTCTGTGAGTACATCGCAGAAACAAGCCGCCCAGATAAAACCGCGTCGTTCCTGTACGCACTGGGCTGGACGCAACACTCCGTTGGTGCGCAGAACATCCGTACCATGGCGATGATCCAGTTGCTGCTTGGCAATATGGGGATGGCAGGCGGCGGCGTTAACGCCCTGCGCGGACACTCTAACATTCAGGGTCTGACCGACTTAGGTCTGCTGTCACAAAGCCTGCCGGGCTACATGACGCTGCCAAGCGAGAAACAAACTGACCTGCAAACTTACCTTGCCGCCAACACGCCAAAACCGTTGCTGGAAGGCCAGGTGAACTACTGGGGCAACTACCCGAAATTCTTCGTTTCGATGATGAAAGCCTTCTTTGGCGATAAAGCGACAGCGGAAAACAGCTGGGGCTTCGACTGGCTGCCGAAGTGGGATAAAGGGTACGACGTCCTGCAGTACTTCGAGATGATGAACCAGGGTAAAGTGAATGGCTATATCTGCCAGGGCTTTAACCCGGTCGCATCATTCCCGAATAAAAACAAGGTTGTGGCTTCACTGTCCAAACTGAAGTTCCTGGTTACCATCGACCCGCTCAACACAGAGACCTCCACCTTCTGGCAGAACCACGGTGAGTCGAACGATGTTGACCCGTCGAAAATCCAGACTGAAGTATTCCGTCTGCCGTCCACCTGCTTCGCCGAAGAGAACGGTTCTATCGTCAACTCCGGTCGCTGGCTGCAGTGGCACTGGAAAGGTGCGGATGCCCCAGGAATTGCCGTTACCGATGGTGAAATCCTCGCCGGTATCTTCCTGCGTCTGCGCAAGATGTATGCCGAACAGGGTGGTGCGAACCCGGAACAGGTACTGAGCATGACCTGGAACTACTCCACCCCACACGAACCGGCTTCGGAAGAAGTGGCGATGGAGAGCAACGGTAAAGCCCTGGCCGACATTACCGACCCGGCCACCGGTGCCGTTATCGTCAAGAAAGGCCAACAGCTTAGCTCGTTCGCCCAACTGCGTGACGACGGTACCACCTCCAGCGGCTGCTGGATTTTTGCCGGTAGCTGGACGCCGGAAGGCAACCAGATGGCACGTCGCGATAACGCCGATCCGTCAGGCCTTGGCAATACGCTGGGCTGGGCATGGGCGTGGCCGCTCAACCGACGTATTCTGTATAACCGCGCCTCCGCTGACCCGCAGGGGAATCCGTGGGATCCAAAACGTCAGATCCTGAAATGGGACGGGGCGAAATGGAGCGGGATGGATATTCCAGACTACAGTGCCGCCGCGCCGGGCAGCAACGTTGGGCCGTTCATCATGCAGCCGGAAGGGATGGGACGCCTGTTTGCTATCGATAAGATGGCAGAAGGTCCGTTCCCGGAACACTACGAGCCGTTTGAAACGCCGCTGGGGACTAACCCGCTGCACCCGAACGTTATCTCTAACCCTGCCGCACGTATCTTTAAAGGTGACGCGGAAGCACTGGGTAAAGCGGATAAGTTCCCGTACGTCGGTACGACCTACCGTCTGACCGAGCACTTCCACTACTGGACTAAGCATGCGCTGCTTAACGCTATCGCCCAGCCGGAGCAGTTTGTGGAAATTGGCGAGAAGCTGGCGAATAAGCTCGGTATCTCTCATGGCGATACCGTCAAAGTCTCCTCTAACCGTGGCTACATTAAAGCCAAAGCGGTGGTGACCAAACGTATTCGCACGTTGAAGGCCAACGGTCAGGATATCGACACTATCGGAATCCCGATTCACTGGGGCTACGAAGGTGTGGCGAAAAAAGGCTTTATCGCTAACACGTTAACGCCATTCGTCGGTGATGCGAACACGCAGACGCCGGAATTTAAGTCCTTCCTCGTGAACGTGGAAAAGGTGTAACGGAGACGACCTATGGCTTATCAATCGCAAGACATCATTCGTCGTTCCGCCACTAACGGTTTCACCCCCGCGCCTCAGGCGCGGGACCATCAGGAAGAGGTGGCGAAGCTTATCGACGTCACCACCTGTATCGGCTGTAAAGCGTGTCAGGTGGCGTGTTCAGAATGGAACGACATCCGTGATGAAGTGGGCAACAACGTTGGGGTGTACGACAACCCGGCTGATTTGACCGCTAAATCCTGGACGGTAATGCGCTTCTCGGAAGTGGAACAAAACGACAAACTGGAGTGGCTAATCCGCAAGGATGGCTGTATGCACTGCGCCGATCCGGGCTGCCTGAAGGCGTGTCCGGCCGAAGGAGCAATCATTCAGTATGCCAACGGTATCGTCGACTTCCAGTCCGAGCAGTGCATCGGCTGTGGCTACTGTATCGCGGGCTGCCCGTTCGACGTGCCGCGCCTCAACCCGGAAGACAACCGCGTTTACAAATGTACGCTGTGCGTTGACCGTGTAGTGGTCGGACAAGAACCAGCCTGCGTGAAAACGTGTCCAACCGGCGCTATTCATTTCGGCACTAAAGAATCGATGAAAACGCTGGCCGGTGAGCGCGTGGCGGAGCTGAAAACGCGTGGTTACGAAAACGCGGGTCTGTACGATCCGGCAGGCGTTGGCGGTACGCACGTGATGTACGTATTGCACCATGCGGACAAGCCGAATCTGTACCACGGTCTGCCGGAGAACCCGGAAATCAGCGCCACCGTGAAGTTCTGGAAAGGCATCTGGAAACCTCTCGCAGCCGTCGGCTTTGCAGCGACATTTGCGGCCAGTATCTTCCACTACGTCGGCGTAGGCCCGAACCGTGCGGAAGAGGAAGAAGACAATCTGCATGAAGAAAAAGACGAGGTGCGCAAATGAAACGACGTGACACCATCGTGCGCTACACGGCGCCGGAACGCATCAACCACTGGATCACCGCCTTCTGCTTCATTCTGGCGGCAGTGAGCGGGATGGGTTTTCTCTTCCCGTCGTTTAACTGGCTGATGCACATCATGGGCACGCCGCAACTGGCGCGAATTGTGCACCCGTTTGTCGGCGTGATCATGTTTGCCTCGTTTATCATCATGTTTTTCCGTTACTGGCACCACAATCTAATCAATCGGGATGATATCTTTTGGGCGAAGAATATTCGTAAGATTGTCGTCAACGAGGAAGTAGGTGACACTGGACGTTATAACTTCGGCCAGAAATGCGTATTCTGGGCGGCGATTATCTTCCTGGTCCTGTTGCTGGTGAGCGGAGTGGTCATCTGGCGTCCGTATTTTGCGCCTGCTTTCTCAATCCCGGTGATCCGATTCGCGTTAATGCTGCATTCATTTGCCGCAGTAGCGTTAATTGTGGTTATCATGGTGCACATTTACGCCGCCCTTTGGGTGAAAGGCACCATTACCGCGATGGTGGAAGGATGGGTTACCAGCTCATGGGCGAAGAAACATCACCCGCGCTGGTACCGTGAAGTCCGCCAGAAACAGGAAAAGTCATCTGAATGAGTATTCGCATAATCCCGCAAGATGAGCTGGAGAAGAGCGAGAAACGCACGGCGGATATGATTCCGCCGTTATTATTCCCCAGACTCAAAAATTTGTATAACCGCCGCGCTGAACGTCTGCGCGAGCTGGCCGAGAACAACCCACTGGGTGATTACCTGCGTTTTGCCGCGCTGATCGCTCACGCGCAGGAAGTGGTGTTGTACGACCATCCGCTGCAGATGGATCTGACCGCTCGCATCAAAGAAGCGAACGATCAGGGCAAACCGCCACTGGATATCCACGTTCTGCCACGCGACAAGCACTGGCAAAAACTGCTGCAATCGCTAATTGCTGAGCTGAAGCCGGAAATGAGCGGCCCTGCGCTGGCCGTGATCGAGAATCTGGAAAAAGCCTCGGAGCAGGAGCTGGAACTGATGGCCAGCGCGCTGTTTGCCTCCGATTTCGCCTCCGTCAGCAGCGACAAAGCACCGTTCATTTGGGCTGCCCTGTCGCTCTACTGGGCGCAGATGGCGAGCCTGATCCCCGGCAAAGCCCGTGCGGAATACGGCGAACAGCGTCAGTACTGCCCGGTGTGTGGTTCAATGCCGGTCTCCAGCATGGTGCAAATCGGTACCACTCAGGGGCTGCGCTATTTGCACTGCAACCTGTGCGAAACCGAGTGGCACGTGGTGCGCGTGAAGTGCAGCAACTGCGAGCAGAGCCGTGATTTGAACTACTGGTCGCTGGATAACGAACAGGCGGCAATTAAAGCTGAAAGCTGCGGCGATTGCGGGACTTACCTGAAGATTCTCTATCAGGAAAAAGACCCGAAAGTCGAGGCCGTAGCCGACGATCTCGCTTCACTGATGCTGGACGCACACATGGAGCAAGAGGGCTTTGCCCGCAGCTCCATCAACCCGTTCCTGTTCCCGGGTGAAGGGGAGTAAGTTCTTCGCACTACCGGGCGGCGCAGGTCGCCCGGGTTATAACGTATACGGTGTGACCACGCCGGATATGCCTGCAAAATCCCTGGTATTACGCGTAACCAGTGTAAGACGATGAATCTGCGCAGTGGCCAAAATGATGGCATCCGGCAATTTCATCCCATATTCCTGCCTGATACTCACGCTTCGTTCAGCAATATCCTGTGAAACACCGATCACATTAAAAGCGCCTAGCGCAACGCGTGTGCGAGATTCCTGATGATATTTTTTTGCTCCCACCATCAACTCCATCCATGTAATGAGGCTGATTGCGTTCTGCGGCGGCCATGTTTCTATCGCTAGTTTTGCTTCACTTCGCCCGCTAAACAGGTCGATCAGGATGTTGGTATCAAAAAGCGCAGATCCTGTGACCATTACCATTCCTCGCGGAGTTTACGCTGATAATCAACGCCATCTTCCTCACAACCTTGCCATAGCCCAAGAGCACGTGAAATTGTCGTTTCAGCTTGATCCTGCCTCTCAAGATACTGTTCAACAGCCTCCCGCAAAAGCTCAGCCCGCGGCAGATTACGCTGCACCTTGAGATCATCAAGACGTTTGATCACTTCGTCTGATAAATCGAGTAAAATTCTGCCCATATCCATCCCAGCCATCATACTCACATATACCTCCAGTATATCATTGGCGATTAATTTCCACACAACATACACCCGAGAAAAGCGAGAAAATAGCCTTCACGCGAACGATTTTTACTTTTGCGAGCCGCTTTCCAGAATCGTACACCCCGTCACTTTTCCCATTCTCATTCGTGGCTATCCAGGTTATAAACCTGTATATCCATACAGATAAGGAAAATAATAAATGGCACTGGAAAGCGGGATTGCACAGCTGGTTGAGACATTTATCGCGGCGGGACGCCCTTCTTCGTGCGAGCAAAATATTGATGACCGGAGAGCAGGCTACATTGCCAGCACGGTACTGGCAGGAGAAACTGAAACCCGCGTACAGGTTGAAGATTTTGAACTCGATGCAATGACATTTCGCGTTGTTTCGCCGCGGGACGCCACGGGAAATCTCCCCTGCGTTATCTATTATCACGGTGGCTGCTTTGTCAGTGGCGGATTCGCGACGCATGATAACCAGCTAAGGCAGCTCACCTGGTACAGCGGCTGTCGAGTCATTGCGGTGCATTATCGCCTCGCACCAGAGCATACTTTCCCGGCTGCACATAACGACGCTGAAACGGGAGCCAATATTATCTGGAAGTATGCCCAGAAACTGGGTGTCGACCGCGGCAGGATTACGCTTGCTGGCGACAGTGCGGGCGGGCATCTGGCGCTGGTCACTGCACTTCGCCTAAAAGCTGCCAATCAATGGCAACCTGCGCAGCTAATGCTGATTTACCCAATGCTGGACGCAACCGCCAGGTTTGAGAGCTACGACCGAAATGGGCAGGATTACATTATCACACGTGACACGTTGCTTTCGGGCTACGAGATGTATTTGCCGCAAACCGACCTGCGGCATCCTGAAGCCAGCCCTGTCTGGCGTGAAGACTTCAACGGTCTGCCGCCCACGCACATCATTACAGCCGAATTCGACCCACTGCGCGATGAGGGCGAGGCCCTGTATCAACGGTTCCAGGAGCAGGGCGTGGAGTGCACCTGCCAACGCTATCTTGGCGTTATCCACGGATTTTTCCAGTTGGCAGGAGTGAGCCAGGCGGCACGAAATGTTATGCGAGATGTGGCCTGGCGGCTTGGCCGTTAGGGTTGTTTATGTTTTCGTCCACGGGTGCTATCTTGTGTGAATAGATAACACAAAGGACAAACTTATGCCCAGAACTACCAGCATTACAATCGGCGAGCATCTCGATCGTTTTATTAACGAAATGATTGAAAGTGGGCGCTATGGCTCCACCAGCGAAGTTGTTCGTTCGGCATTGCGTTTGCTGGAGGAACAAGAATTGCGAAATAATGCATTGCGCGACGCGCTGGAGGATGGGATACACAGTGGCACAAGCGACCTGACTCTACAGGAGGTCGCGCTCCGGAAGAAGCGCAGTCTGAATGTATAAACTCTCTAATCGGGCAGTCGAAGACTTTGAATCTATCTATGAATACACCTGGAGAAAATTCGGTTATCAACATGCAGATAAATACACGACAGAGTTGGAGCAGCTTTTATTACTATTAGAGAAAAACTCTTTGATGGGTCGCAACAGCTCTGAAATTAAGGAAGGTACCCGTCAATACAACCACCGCCAACATGCAATTTTTTATCAAAATGCGGATTATGGCATTTTCATAATCCGCATTTTACATCAGCAAATGAACCCAATATTGCATATTAACTAGAGAAACTACTCTTCCTCATTCCCGCCCTCTTCATATGCGCCAAACGGTTTCGCGGGTAGCACAATGTAGGTACCTTCAAACACGACGCCCGGCGTGTCATCGCCAAACACCCCGACCTGCATCTGAACGCGCGCCTTGCGGCCTCTTGCCAGACGGTCCAGGTCACCGCTCAGCGAGCCCAGATCGGCAATAGCGGTAGGTTTCCCGGTAATTGGCCTGCTGTATCGGATATGCGCGTCGGCGAGGATTATCGTCCCCCCCCAGATGACGCTCGCGCAGCATCAGCCAGATAAGCCCCCAGCCCGTTAACGTCGCCAGTGAAAACAGGCTTCCGGCAAACAGCGTATGGTGCGGGTTCTGATTGCCTGTCTCTGGCATCGTAGTAATAAATTTCTGCCCGGTGTACTGCTGAATGCGCACGCCCATTTTCTCACTCAATGGAATATGTTCGTACCAGGCTTGCTGTAGCTGTCCGCACCAGTCCCCGCGATGGAGAATGTCGTCCAGCGTTGCGATGGGTTTAATCATCAAAAAATGGCGCACCGGCGTGGTTTGTGGCGTGGTAATTTCGCCCTGACTCACAAACCCCAGTTTGGCGAAAAATTCGACCGCATCTTCACGAGCGCTACAGGTTACGCGCTTTACCCCTTCCTGACGCGCCACAGACTCCAGGGTCATCGCCATCAGCGTGCCCAGCCCTTTCTCCTGCACAGAGGGGTCAACGGCCATAAAGCGTATGGAGGCTTCGTTATCCGCATTGATATACAGACGCCCGACCGCGACCAGATTTCCCTCTTCGTCCACCACCATCTGGTGATGCGCCATCGCGTCCCAGGCATCCCGTTCGGAGCCTTTGGGCTGGTGCAACGGTTTACGCAACATCTCCCAGCGAAACTGGTAGTAACGCTCCAACTCTTCTTCTGTTTGCGGTACTCGAAGGTGATACATAGTCGTATTCTCTCTTGTTGCCCGCGGCCACACCGGTAGCTGGTTCATACTTGTAACCAGAACGTCACGGGGCCATCATTAACCAGTGAAACCTGCATATCCGCAGCGAATCGACCGGTTTGCGTATTCATTTCCTGTTGGCGGCAACGCTCAACAAAGTATTCATACAGCGCTTCTGCCCGCTCTGGCGCAGCACCTTTCGAAAACCCCGGGCGCATGCCGCGTTCGGTATCTGCCGCCAGCGTGAACTGTGAAACCACCAGCACACTGCCACCTGATTGCTGCACGTTGAGGTTCATTTTTCCTTCGGCATCGCTAAAGATTCGATAGCCGAGTACGCGCTCGCACAGACGGTTCGCTTTCTGTTCGTCATCATCCCTTTCGACACCTAACAGGACCAAAAGTCCTGGGCCAATTTCACCCGTCACCTCGCCCTCCACGGTGACGCTGGCACGGGTTACGCGCTGAATTAATGCAATCATGGTTGATCTGCTTCTTCTTGTTCTGCGGCTTGTTTAAGTTTGCGGTATTCCCCGAGAGTGACAGTTATTTCCGCGCCAAGCAAGACGATACACCACGTCCAGTATACCCAGACAAATAAAATGGGGATCACCGCCAGGACACCGTAAATGAGCTGATACGACGGGAACATCGTGATGTAGAGCGCAAATCCTTTCTTTCCGGCCTCGAACAACACGGCGGCCACAAAGGCGCCAATAACCGCATCACGATTGGGCACACGCGTAGTTGGTACAATGCTGTAAAGCAGCCAGAACGAGAGCCAGGAAAGCACCAGAGGGAAAATACGCAAGACGTCATCAATCACCGAGTTGAGATCGCTGGCCCAGCGCAATGACAACAAATAAGAGCTGATCGCCAGACTAGCCCCCGCCAGCAGCGGCCCCAGCGTTAAAATCATCCAGTAGACGGCGAAAGAGTAAACTTTGGGACGAGTGCGCTTACTGCGCCAGATAGTATTCAGAGCATTATCAATGGCATACATCAGCAATAACGCCGTGACAATCAGCCCACATGCCCCAACGGCCGTCATTTTGTTCGAGTTGGCGACAAACTGTTCGATATAACGCTGGATGACGTCTCCCGTCGCCGGGATAAAGTTTGCAAAAATAAAATGACGTAGCTGGGCACTGACGTCGGAAAACATCGGAAATGCGGCGAAAAGAGCAAACACAACGGCGATAAGCGGCACTAATGAGAGCAGTGAAACGTAGGCAAGATTCCCTGCCAGCGTCGTCATGTTGTCCTCATCAATCCGCTGCCATAGTAGCTTCAGCCAGGCCCGTACAGGACGCGTATGGTGCCTGGCTTGTTGCTGAACATTTTTTAACATAACAACTTCGCGAAATAGTCAGGAATGGTCGTTTTATCGACGACCTGGATACTGGTAATCCCTAACCGGTTAGCCCCTTCAATATTATCGGCGTTGTCGTCAAAAAAGACCGCATCTTCCGCAGAAAAACCTTCAGACTGCAGGACATGCTGGTAAATCCGCGCTTCCGGTTTTCGCATGCCCAGATCCTGGGAAAGATAAATATGGTCAGCAGCCTGACGAATTTCAGGATATTCATCCGGCCAAAATGTTGTGTGCAGACGGTTAGTATTCGACAAGACGACCACACGATGCCCCTGCTCACGCAGCTTATGCATGATGTCGATGACTTCAGGGCGCAATGCCACAAAAACGGCCTGCCAGCCGTGAGAGAACTGCTCGTAACTTAGCGGCAGCGCCATGTCATGACATAGCGCCTCGGCAAAGGCTTCATCCGTTATTTCACCTCGCTCGTGCTGGTGAAAAGCCTCCCCCATGGTGAAACTTTGCTTCAGCGAGGCCAGCGGTACACGGCTCAGATCGCTCCATGTGCCCAACACGCGGTTGAAGTCGATATCGACAATCACATTACCTAAATCAAAGATATAGAGCATGCCCTTCTCCTTATTCGCCGTGGATGAATAACTGTAGCGGGAAAGGAGAAGTTTGACTATGCGTCCCTGTTGGGATTATTGGCTAAGCCATCAGAATTCCTGTGCAAATTGCCAGCGTGACTCAATCACCAACGGAAGACCTGCACTGACAAACTGCGGTGTCCTATTTATCGCATTTGGCGCCTGAGTAAGCGGATTGGCACAAGTTGCATCGGGCTGTTTATCAAAGACAACCAGACTTTGCGCACTCGATGTCATTGTCATACTCAGCTTACCAGGCCACTGTAATCTGACATTGAGACCGTTATTAAAACCAAAGCAGTCATCCCACGGACCTGATTGTGGAGGGATTTTTTTACCGGTTGGTAGCTCATTGTTTCCAGCCTCTTCCTGCCAATCAGCATCAAAAATTACCTGTAATTGTTCTTGTTCATTCTGCTGGTCGAGTCGTTTTGCAAACCAAGGGTGCCATCCAGCTGATGCAGGGAATGTTTCAGACAAAGTATGAATTTCTAAGCGTAGAATTAGCGCATTGTCTTCAATGGTCAGCGTTTGCAGGACCTCTCCTTGCCATGGCCATGGAGCGCCCAGTGGCATGCGCAGTTTCAAGGTATCCGCTTTATGTTCGACAATTTCCCATGATGAATAACAGGCCATACCATGTAGAGCATGAGGCGGTTTGTTAGCAGGTAATGCGTACTGTTTCTTCCCTACTGTCAACGTTGCATCGCCAAGGCGGCCTGCCCAAGGAACCATAGGAAAGCAGCCATACTGAAATGCTTTACGCTGTGGCTCCCATTGACGTAACACTTCAAAACCAAATGCCTGTAGCGAGGTGATTCTGGCACCATCACGCGGAAAAACTTGCAGACGTAAATGTCCTTTTTCCAGCAAAATAGGTTGACCGATCGGTCCCGGCCAGGCGGCATCAAAAGCACGCTGTAATGCTTGATAATGCTCAGTATTCAATTCATTGTTCATGTTATTGCTCTCTGATATTTCGGTAAGAAGTTAAATGTTATTAGCGTCATTTTTATTGTCTGAATGTGGCTCAATAAGCCAGACGCAAATGAATGAAAGTATTGAGATAACAAACAGAAACAGTGCTACATACCACGGTTTCCCGCCTCCCAGCGCCAACAAGCTGGAGGCAATTAGCGGGCTTAACCCACCCAGAATTGCGGAGAACTGATAGGCAAATGAAAGACCCGTATAACGCACTCGTGTTCCGAACATACGAGTAAATAAGGTGGGCTGTACTGCAGACATCATCGTTGGCCCCAGGTTATAGCCAAGAATCATGCAGCACCAGATGATAAGTGTGCTTTTCGTATCCAGCAGCAGGAAGAATGGGAATGCAAAAAGGATGCAAAAACCAGCGCCAAATAAATACATCTTCCGTTGCCCAACGCGGTCAGAGATCCAACCAATTAATGGACAACATACAATGCCAATTGCTGAGGCGATTAGCATGCCGTTGAGTGGAATATCCCTTGATAATGCCAACTGGCTGGAAATATAGACAATACCAAAGGCATTAATGATGTTCGACGAAACGCTCTCCGCCAGCCTGGCCCCTAGCGCCAACAGAATGTTACGTGGATGCTTACGGAAAAGTTCAATCAACGGTGGTGCTGATTGTTCCTGTGAGACAGCCGTTTTTTGTTTTTTAAAATCCAGTGTTTCTTCAGTATGTAATCGTATGAACATCCCAACAATTAACATGATGGCAGAGAGCCAAAAAGGGATACGCCATCCCCAGGCCAGAAACTCTTCCTGGGTCAGGAAGTGATTGCATAATGCAAACACCCCTGTCGCCAGCATAATCCCAACCGAGGCTGCAGTTTGTGGGAGCGAACCTAAAAACCCGCGCTTCGCCTCAGGCGCAGATTCAATAGTCATCAATGCAGCCCCGCCATATTCCCCACCCAGACCGAACCCCTGCACCAGACGAAGAACCATCAATATAATCGGGGCCCAGATACCAATGTCCTTGTATGTTGGTATGAAGCCGATTAAAAACGTTGAGGAACCAACTATCGCTAACGTCCAAATCAACGTTATTTTGCGACCGACTTTATCGCCAAAATGGCCAAAAACAATGCCCCCTAGCGGACGTGATAGAAAACCCACACCAAAGGTCGCGAATGCGGCGATTAAACCAATAAAAGGATCGCTATCAGGGAAAAACAGGGGAGCAAAGACTAGCCCTGCTGCCGTTCCGAAAATAAAAAAATCGTACCATTCCATCAACGCGCCAGCGAAACTGCCCATGACAACGCGTCTCATGGCTTTGCCGGATAGCTCTTTCCCTGGTACATGTTCTATTTCAGCCATACTTTTCCTCTCCGGGTCGGCGAGAAATCTGCGCAATAAAATCACTAAAAAAGCAGCGGATATACGAAAAAGCGCGTCGACATGTTGCGACGCGCTTGCTTGTTATTTATCCAGCTCAGCCAGTACCTCAGCGTCTTCAGCGTCAACGTTTGCACCAAGTGGTTCCCACTTAATCAACACGCATGTCAAGAAGCCGAGAAAAGGAACAATTGCCAGCCAATAGAACGCTTCTGTCTTTAATGCACCCCACAACATTGGCCAGAAAATAAGTCCGGCAATCGCCCCAGTACGCATAATTGCACGAGCAAATCCTACGCCTGTCGGGCGAATAGATGGCGGATAAGAAAGTGTGGCAATGGTCATTCCCAGGCCGCCCGGGCCCGCTGAATGGAAGAAAATGATCGCGCCCAACAAACCTAAAGAAAGCCATGGGTTGGTGGTTGCTAATGCACCTAAAGCAAGTAATGCAACCGTTACGACGGCGAAACCATACATCGACTGAAGGCGAGTTCCCAAACGCTGGAGGATAAGTGAACCAATCAATCCACCTGTAATGCCACACAGGGCATTCACTACCGCAGAACCGCTAAGTGCCCCGGTTAATCCACCGCTCAGTATTCCCGCCAAAGTCAGCGGTAAATAAACGCCCACGGCGTTGTATTGCCAGGCTTGCATCGTCGCCACAACGCAGCCGAGAATGGTACGTTTGCGATAACGTGAGTTAAATAAAATCCCATACCCGCCATGAAACTTACTTTCTGTTTTTTCAGCAGAAATATCATCGCTTTTTGACTTGGCAGCAACGCGAGCATGAACACCATAGCGTTTAGCCAGAATATCGCAGGCTTTATCATAACGTCCGACTCGTGCGGCCCACATTGCGGATTCGCCAATGAAGAAATAGCGTAGGATCATGATAATGATGGCAAAAATAGCACCAATGAAAATACCATAGCGCCATAATTGCTCTTCTGCGATACCCGACAACAGCAGTGGAAGCAGCACAAGATAGACGACCGTAGTTGATACATACCAGGCCATTTGCCAGAGATTAACCGATGAACCGGTTTTCTTAGATGTTGAGCCGCGTAGTTCTGCCACCGCATTTGTTGCCAGCGGGAAATCAATACCCAAGCCAAATCCCATGATTACGCGACACACCAGCACCCACCAGATGTTCGGGGCTATCGCGACAGCTGCGGCACCTATTGTGCACAGGCCCATTCCGATGATAAATGCACGCTTTTGACCAAAGCGGTTAATCACACGGTTCGCCAGCAATCCACCAATCAGAGCGGCAACTAAAACAGAGGCGTTAACCGTCGCCGCTAGCCCCGGCGAAATACCAAATTGCAATGCAATATATTTATTACCAAACCCCACCATCGCCGCCTGATAGGCATCAATTAGAATGCCGCCAAGAGCGATAAAAATGACGCCGACACTGGTGTTTACTGCTGAATGTTTATTAACAATATCAATCACGTCCTGGGGACGACCGATCGAGTAAGGTGTAGGACTGGTGATGTGACTCATCGCAGCATCCTTTTTCATTGTTGTAGGATGGCGCTACCCTTAAGCAGCGCCAGACAGAGGGTTACAGCATCAAACCTCAGCAAATTGCAGCATGACTTTTATAGAGTCATTTTGCTGCGCACGTTCAAACGCCTTATCCGCATCTTCGACAGGGAAGAGATCGGTCACCAGTTCGCTGGTGTCAAACCGCCCATCCGCAAGCCATTCAATCACGGCATCGAAGTCTTCCGGGATATACATGCCGGAATTCAACAAATCGCGTTCGAAGCGCTGCATCATCGGAAGAGGAATTTCACGTGGGCCACTCGGTACTCCCATGCACACTACCGTTCCGCCAGCATAAACGTGGGTAAATGCATCATTCAGCGTGGTCTGGGCAGCAACAACATCAATTGCCCCCGTAAAACGGACCTGTGCATCCAATTCCCCCGGAGCCCAGACTTCCGTGGCACCTAGCTTTAACGACAACGCGCGCTTAGCGGCATCAGGTTCGATGACGGTGATCTTTCCCGCGCCCATGATGCGCAATGCTTGAACGATGGATAAGCCAATTGTCCCTGCACCAATCACTAGTACACTTTCCAATGACGCTTTCGGCATACGGCTCACGCAATGACGCGCGCAGGCTGCTGGCTCAGCGAAAGCCAGTGCTTTTAGTGGTAACGAAGCAGGTGCAACATGGCAGTTTCGTGCAGGTACAATGTGCTGCGAGCGGGCAAAACCCGGCGCCCGAAAGCCAGCAACCTGTGGCGGCTCACACAGATTAAAGCGACCCGCTTTACAAGCACGACACTCCATGCAGGCCATTATTGGGTCGACTACGACATGATCGCCCAGCTTAACATTCGTCACTTCACTGCCCACTTCAGTTACGCGTGCCGCAATTTCATGTCCAGGCACAACCGGAGGTTTTGCAAATGGGTGCCCTCCCTTCAGTACATGCAGATCAGAGCCACATATTCCGTAAAACACCGGAGCAATGCGGACTTCTTGCGGTTTAAGTTCCTGGTGCGGCAGCTCAACATATTGGGTGGTCACCTTCCCAATATCAGAAAATAGAACTTGGGTAATCTTATCCATGGTTCTTCTCCAGATTCGTTAAAATGGGTGATTAACGCTGAGAAATCCCTTCATCGACGATTTCTGCCAGGCGTTGTAAGCGTGGAACCGACACATCACGCAACATTGTTTGCGGATCTTGAGCACCAACAACCGATGCCCAAACGGCACGCCCTGCCAGGAATCCGGAAGCTCCCCCCTTCATGGCGATACGGACCGCGCGGCCAAAAATATCCGCATCAACACCAGAAGAGAGAATGACCCACGGCATTTTCATTTGCTCATGCAACTTTTGACACGCAGCAAGTAGGGTCTGTTCATCACCTTTGCCGCCTAATGGCATTTCAGCTTTATAGAGGTCAGCATCGGTGCAGCCGAGTTCAGCCGCTGCGGCAACGATGGCGCTTTCCCGGTCAAATTCCCAACCACGACGAGGGGGTCGGACAACCGGCTCAATGATGCTGACCAACCCTGCGCTACGGCAGCGTTGAACAAACTCAGCCACCATAGCCAAACGTTCTTCTGCAGGTTCATCTTCACGCCACAGCACCAACAACTTCATGGCTTTCGCACCCATTTCGCGGGCTTTATGCGGATCAATCGCTCTATCAATTTCGACACTATCAACTGGAATACCATTACCCGGAACAAAATGGTCAGCCGCCACAATCAGTCCACATGAATCAGCGACTGCACCTTGAGAGACAATCTGATCGAGACAAAATTGTTTATCTGCCAGAACCGCTGAAGCGTAGGGAGACAGAATTTGTGTTGCTGCAACTTTAAAATCAGTCAATACGCTGTCGGCAACCGGTTTAGGATATCCAGACGCTGCAAACATCAGGCGCATTGCTTCACGCTGATCAACGGCCAGCATGGCAAATCCACCGCCAGGGCGAGAAATATCTTTCAGCGTGTATGGGGTATTGTGGGAAGACATAATAACTCCTGTAACTGTTTAAAATTTATAGTGAATCTGGTCGGCCAGCCTGCTGACGAACCTGAGATAACAACGCACTCCAGTCCTGACGGCCTCGACCGTTCTCGCTGGCACGGGTGTAATAGGTTTCTGCTGCAATGCCCATATTGAGCGGCGCACCGGTCTGACTAGCGACATCGACGGCAATACGCAGGTCTTTCAACGCGAGGTCCACCATGAATGCCGGAGATAGATCTCCTTTAAGTACCTTGCCAGGCCAGGTTGTCGTAAAGTGCCCCTTGCCTGCGGCAGTACCGCTCATGACCTTAATGGCCACATCAAGGCTCAAACCCAATGATTCGCAAAGTACAGCGGCTTCCGCTGACAAGGCGTTCAGCGCAATACTCATATAGTTATTGATGAGCTTTACACGGATCCCCATACCGGGACCGCCAGCTTCCACCAGTTCATTTCCCATACACATCAGCACAGGGCGAGCGCGTTCAACCTGTTCAGGCGTTCCACCAGCAAGAATCAGCAGCGTGCCGTCAATCGCGTTAACTGACGTTCTGCCCACGGGGGCATCCATCATGCTGATGCCTTTCTCTCTCATCTCATGAATCAATGCATCGGTCTGCAATGGATGAATCGTGGACATGTCAATAACCAATGCATTGGGGGACAGGCCTTCGCTGACGCCATCTTTACCCAGCAGAACTTGCCGAACGATGTCGCCATTTGGCAGCATAGTGATAATGAATTCAGCATCTTTAGCGGCTTCAGCAGGGGTTTGAGCAGCAGTCGCACCTTTTTGTACTAATTCATTGACTGCCTGTTGGTTTACGTCGAACACACGCAAAGCATGTCCCTTTTGCAATAGATTATTAGCCATTGGGCTGCCCATCTGGCCCAAGCCCAAAAATGCAACGGTTGTCATGAATGCTCTCCTGTCTCAGGTTGACAAAATAATTACAATTAAAAATTCGTTTTCGTCTGTTTTTGAGCATATTTGTAATTTATGACTAAAAACAAGACACATGTCACTAATTTGATCATTTATGTCATTAAAATGAACAAAAGAAGACAAGATCACACAGGAATAAACAAATATGACCAGAATTGCTTGTATTGGAATCACCGTTCAGGACCGTATTTATTCTTTAAACGACCTGCCCAATGGCGGGGGTAAATATCAATCTAATCAATACCTTGAAACAGGTGGCGGCCCAGCCGCAACAGCGGCTGTCGCCATTGCCCGGCTCGGTATTGACGTTGATTTTATAGGTCGCGTAGGCGATGACAGTTGCGGGAATACTTTGCTTAACGAACTTCAGGTCTGGGGGGTTAATACCGAGTTTTGTCGGCAATACCCGAATTCCCGTTCATCTCAGTCCGCAATATTGGTCGATCAGCACGGAGAACGCATCATCGTGAACTATCCAAGCCCAGATCTTGGTACAGATGCTCAGTGGTTGGAGTCGATTGATTTTTCTCGATATGACATCGTTCTGGCCGATGTACGTTGGCATGAAGGGACGTTGAAATCCTTCGAGCTGGCACGTGCCGCAGGTGTCCCAACACTGCTGGATGCCGATATGACTCCACAAGACATAACCCCATTGGTAGCACTTGCCGACCATGCAGTTTTTTCAACCCCAGGTCTGAAGAGAATGACAGGGCAGAATGATGCACAACTGGCACTTAAACTGGCCTCTAAGCATACCAATGGTAAAGTGTACGTTACGCTTGGTAGTGAAGGATCACTATGGATTGAAAATGGGCAAACGTGCCAACAAACTGCATTTTCTGTCAATGTTGTGGATACAACTGGGGCAGGCGATGTTTTCCACGGTGCTATGGCGGCAGCTCTCGCAGAGAAAATGTCTACTGATCAAGCTATCCGTTTCGCAAGTGCTGTGGCGGCGATGAAATGCACTCAGGCAGGCGGACGAGCCGGAATTCCTAATCGTGCGCAAACCGAATCATTTTTGTCACTTTATGCGTAAAATAGCCGACAATTACGGGGAAGAGGTCCAGGAGTATTCATGAGCATCATTGAAGTCACCGGTAATCCGCGTCACGATCAACTTGTTCATTACATTTCAGAACGCGGCTATATGAATATTGAAGAGCTCGCACAATTGCTGGATGTTTCCACACAAACCGTACGCCGAGATATTCGTAAGTTGAGTGAACAGGGTCTGATCACCCGACACCATGGTGGAGCCGGACGTGTATCCAGCATCATGAATACCGCCTTCGAACAGCGAGAGTTGTCCCTCATTCAGGAAAAAGAAGCGATAGCGGAGGCTGTTGCTGATTATCTTCCTGAACGCTGCACGGTTTTTATTACCATTGGTACTACGGTAGAAGCCGTCGCACGAGCTTTGCTGAACCGCCGAGACCTACGCATAATTACTAACAGTCTTCGTGTTGCGCAGATCTTATATAAGAATCAAGATCTTGAGGTCATGGTGCCCGGTGGAACGTTACGTGCTCATAATGGCGGTATTGTTGGTCCAGGAGCAGTGAACTTTATTGAAGGATTCAGAGCCGACTATTTAATTACCAGCATTGGTGCCATTGAGGAAGACGGCACACTATTGGAATTTGACGTTAACGAAGCGCTTGTCGCCAAAACGATGATTAAGCATGCACGTAATACGCTGTTAGTTGCTGATCATACTAAGTTTACCGCCTCAGCCGCTGTATCCATCGGTAATATGCGCAAAATTCGGGCATTTTTTACCGATTCCCAACCACCAAATTCATTCAAGCAATTGCTTGATTTAGAAAATATTGAGCTAGTCATTGCAGAGCAGGAAACAACCTGATCTTTTAGATAAAAAAGCCGCTGAAATCAGCGGCTTTTTATGCTTACCTGAGAAAGAGCGTTAATTACTCTTCTTTCGCGCCACGCATTGCACGGCGACGATCGTTTTCAGTCAGGTGACGCTTACGGATACGGATAGAGGTTGGGGTAACTTCTACCAGTTCGTCGTCATCAATGAATTCCAGAGCCTGCTCCAGAGTCATCTTAACCGGCGGAACCAGAACCGTTGCTTCGTCAGTACCGGACGCACGCATGTTGGTCAGTTTCTTACCGGTCAGGCAGTTTACAGTCAGGTCGTTAGAGCGGCTGTGAATACCGATGATCTGGCCTTCGTAAACTTCAGCACCGTGACCCAGGAACAGCTTACCGCGGTCCTGCAGGCTGAACAGTGCGAACGCAACTGCTTTACCCTGGCCGTTGGAGATCAGTACGCCGTTCTGACGCTGACCCACATCACCCGCACGAACATCGTCGTAGTGGCTGAAGGTGGAGTACAGCAGACCGGTACCGGAGGTCATGGTCATGAATTCTGAACGGAAGCCGATCAGACCACGGCTTGGGATCACGTAGTCAAGACGTACGCGGCCTTTGCCATCTGGATTCATGTTTTTCAGGTCGCCTTTACGCTCACCCAGAGCCTGCATGACAGAACCCTGATGCTGCTCTTCTACGTCCAGCGTTACGTTTTCGAACGGCTCTTGTTTACGGCCGTCGATTTCGCGGAAGATTACTTTCGGACGGGAAACCGCCATTTCGAAACCTTCACGACGCATGTTCTCGATCAGAACAGACAGGTGCAGCTCACCACGACCGGATACACGGAACGCATCCGCATCTTCGGTTTCTTCGACGCGCAGCGCAACGTTGTGCACCAGCTCTTTGTTCAGGCGGTCAAGGATCTGACGAGAGGTAACATACTTACCTTCTTTACCACAGAACGGGGAGGTGTTTACGCAGAAGAACATGGTTACGGTCGGTTCATCAACGGACAGAGCCGGCAGCGCTTCGACGTTCTGCGGGTCGCAGATGGTGTCGGAGATGTTCAGTTCGCCCAGACCGGTGATCGCGATGATATCGCCCGCTTCGGCAATATCACTCTCGATACGTTCCAGACCCAGATGGGTCAGAACTTTACCGACTTTACCGTTACGGGTTTTGCCTTCGCTATCAATGATAGTGATCTGCTGGTTCGGTTTAACTTTACCGCGTTTGATACGGCCGATGCCGATTACGCCAACGTAGTTGTTGTAGTCCAGCTGAGAGATTTGCATCTGCAGCGGGCCATCAAGGTCTACGCTTGGAGCCGGAACACGATCAACGATGGTCTGATACAGCGGAGTCATGTCTTCAGCCATATCTTCGTGATCCAGACCTGCGATACCGTTCAGCGCGGAAGCGTAAACGATCGGGAAGTCCAGCTGCTCGTCGGTAGCGTCGAGGTTAACGAACAGGTCAAATACCTGATCAACAACCCAGTCAGGACGCGCGCCAGGGCGGTCAACTTTGTTGATAACAACAATTGGCTTCAGGCCATGGGCAAAGGCTTTTTTGGTCACGAAGCGCGTCTGCGGCATCGGACCATCCATTGCATCCACCACCAGCAGCACGGAGTCGACCATGGACATTACACGTTCAACTTCACCACCGAAGTCGGCGTGCCCTGGGGTATCAACGATGTTGATACGGTAGTCATTCCATTTGATAGCGGTGTTTTTAGCGAGGATGGTAATCCCACGCTCTTTCTCCAAATCGTTGGAGTCCATCACGCGCTCTTGGGTTTCAGCACGTGCATCGAACGTACCGGATTGTTGGAGCAGCTTGTCTACCAGGGTCGTTTTACCATGGTCTACGTGCGCGATGATGGCGATGTTACGCAAATTTTCGATCACAACTTTGCCTCAGGCATTTTAGAAATAGCGCGTTATTGTACACGGATTAATCGCAGTACAAAACAGGATCACAAACATCCTCCGCAAACAAGTATTGCAGAGTTTCTTTGTGATCACATTCACGGAGCGTTAAAAGGGGTAATCTGACATGCTTTGCACCAATATGGTGCTTAATGTTCACATTAAAGCACTATAATGGTGCAATACAACCTTCATGGTGCAGCCCCTTTGCACGATAGTGCGCATGATAACGCCTTTTAGGGGCAATTTAAAAGTTGGCACAGATTTCGCTTTATATTTTTTACGGCGACACGGCCAATTTTTTGCAGAATTGAAGACTTCGTTACCACGACGACCATGACCAATCCGGGAGAGTAAGTATGTCCGCTGAACACGTTTTGACGATGCTGAACGAACACGAAGTGAAGTTTGTTGATTTACGCTTCACTGATACCAAAGGTAAAGAACAGCACGTCACTATTCCTGCTCATCAGGTAAATGCCGAATTCTTTGAAGAAGGCAAAATGTTTGACGGCTCCTCAATCGGTGGCTGGAAAGGCATTAACGAATCAGACATGGTTCTGATGCCAGATGCGTCTACTGCACTCATCGACCCGTTCTATGAAGAGTCCACCCTGATCATCCGTTGCGATATCCTGGAACCAGGTACGCTGCAGGGCTACGACCGCGACCCGCGCTCCATCGCTAAACGCGCTGAAGAGTATCTGCGTTCTACCGGCATCGCAGACACCGTTCTGTTCGGGCCTGAGCCAGAGTTCTTCCTGTTTGACGACATCCGTTTCGGCGCGTCCATTTCCGGTTCCCACGTGGCTATCGATGACATCGAAGGCGCATGGAACTCCTCCACCAAATACGAAGGTGGTAACAAAGGTCACCGTCCTGGCGTGAAAGGCGGTTACTTCCCGGTTCCTCCGGTAGATTCTTCTCAGGACATCCGTTCTACCATGTGTCTGATCATGGAAGAAATGGGCCTGGTTGTTGAAGCGCATCACCACGAAGTGGCGACCGCAGGTCAGAACGAAATCGCGACCCGCTTTAACACCATGACCAAAAAAGCAGACGAAATTCAGATCTACAAATATGTGGTTCACAACGTCGCTCACCGTTTCGGTAAAACCGCGACCTTTATGCCAAAACCTATGTTTGGCGATAACGGTTCCGGTATGCACTGCCACATGTCTCTGTCCAAGAACGGCGTAAACCTGTTCTCTGGCGACAAATATGCGGGTCTGTCTGAGCAGGCGCTGTTCTACATCGGCGGCGTAATCAAACACGCTAAAGCGATCAACGCCCTGGCTAACCCAACCACCAACTCTTACAAGCGTCTGGTCCCAGGCTACGAAGCGCCGGTAATGCTGGCTTACTCTGCCCGTAACCGTTCTGCTTCTATCCGTATTCCGGTAGTGGCTTCTCCGAAAGCGCGTCGTATCGAAGTGCGTTTCCCGGACCCGGCTGCTAACCCGTACCTGTGCTTCGCAGCACTGCTGATGGCGGGTCTTGACGGTATTAAGAACAAGATCCACCCGGGCGAAGCCATGGATAAAAACCTGTACGACCTGCCGCCGGAAGAAGCGAAAGAGATCCCACAGGTTGCAGGTTCTCTGGAAGAAGCACTGAAAGAACTGGATCTGGACCGTGAGTTCCTGACTGCAGGCGGCGTGTTCACCAATGAAGCGATCGATGCGTACATTACGCTGCGTCGCGAAGAAGATGACCGCGTGCGTATGACTCCGCACCCGGTAGAGTTTGAGCTGTACTACAGCGTTTAATTAGTACCAATACTCCGTAGATTTCTTGTTGCGACCCACGCGGCTGTAGCAAGAAAAATATAGAGTCTTTAAGTTGCCGTGGAACTTTTAGCCCATCCCAGGATGGGCTTTTTTCTCCACTAACAACCTGCTTCCTCGCGCTTTTTTGATGTAAAAAGCTATAATGCACTAAATTGGTGCAACACTTTTCAGGAGACTGCTGAATGGCAACCGGCACGCTGCCCGATGCTGGGCAGATCCTCAATTCTTTAATCAACAGCATCTTACTCGTCGACGATGAGCTGGCGGTACATTACGCCAACCCGGCGGCACAACAGCTGCTCGCCCAAAGCTCCCGCAAACTGTTTGGTACCCCACTTCCCGATCTGTTGAGTTATTTCTCCTTAAACATCGGGCTGATGCGAGAGAGTCTGGAAGCAGGCCAGGGCTTTACGGATAACGAAGTGACGCTGGTGATAGATAGCCACTCACATATCCTCTCTGTGACCGCTCAGAGGCTGCCTGATGGCCTTATCCTGCTGGAGATGGCGCCAATGGATAACCAGCGCCGTCTGAGCCAGGAACAGCTCCAGCACGCCCAGCAGATCGCTGCCCGCGATCTGGTGCGCGGCCTGGCGCACGAAATTAAAAACCCGCTGGGTGGATTACGCGGCGCGGCGCAACTGCTCAGTAAAGCGCTTCCGGACCCGGCGCTGACCGAATATACCAAAGTCATTATTGAGCAGGCCGACCGCCTGCGTAATCTGGTCGACCGTCTGCTGGGACCACAACAGCCGGGAATGCACGTCACAGAAAGTATTCACAAAGTGGCGGAGCGCGTGGTAGCGCTGGTCTCGATGGAGCTACCGGAAAACGTCACGCTGATTCGTGATTACGACCCGAGTCTGCCTGAATTACTGCACGACCCGGACCAGATCGAGCAGGTTTTGCTGAACATCGTGCGCAATGCTTTGCAGGCGCTGGGACCGGAAGGCGGCGAAATTATTCTGCGTACCCGCACCGCGTTTCAGCTCACGCTGCATGGTATGCGTTATCGTCTGGCGGCGCGGATTGATGTTGAGGATAACGGCCCGGGAATTCCCTCGCATTTGCAGGACACGCTGTTCTACCCAATGGTCAGCGGTCGCGAAGGCGGTACCGGCCTTGGATTATCCATCGCCCGTAATTTGATTGATCAACATTCCGGCAAAATTGAATTTACCAGTTGGCCGGGTCATACCGAGTTCTCGGTTTACCTGCCTATCAGGAAATAAAGGTGACGTTTATGCAACGAGGAATAGTCTGGGTAGTTGATGACGATAGTTCCATCCGTTGGGTGCTTGAACGTGCGCTCGCAGGGGCAGGACTAAGCTGCACTACATTTGAGAGTGGTAAAGATGTACTGGACGCGCTGGCCAGCAAAACGCCGGACGTACTGCTGTCGGATATCCGTATGCCGGGCATGGACGGCCTGACGCTGTTAAAACAGATCAAACAGCGGCATCCGATGCTTCCGGTCATCATAATGACCGCACACTCCGATCTGGATGCTGCCGTCAGCGCCTACCAGCAAGGGGCGTTTGATTATCTGCCCAAACCTTTTGATATTGATGAAGCCGTGGCGCTGGTCGAACGCGCCATCAGCCATTATCAGGAACAGCAGCAGCCGCGTAATATTCAAATCAACGGCCCAACAACCGACATCATCGGCGAAGCACCGGCAATGCAAGACGTCTTTCGCATTATTGGTCGCCTGTCCCGTTCTTCAATCAGCGTATTGATTAACGGAGAGTCCGGGACCGGTAAAGAGCTGGTCGCCCATGCGTTGCACCGTCATAGTCCGCGCGTCAAAGCACCGTTTATCGCGCTGAACATGGCTGCTATTCCGAAAGATTTGATCGAGTCTGAGCTGTTTGGCCATGAAAAAGGGGCGTTTACCGGGGCAAATACGATTCGTCAGGGGCGCTTTGAACAGGCAGACGGCGGCACGCTGTTCCTCGATGAAATTGGCGATATGCCGCTGGACGTGCAGACGCGTTTATTGCGCGTATTAGCCGATGGACAGTTTTACCGCGTTGGCGGTTATGCGCCTGTGAAGGTGGACGTACGTATTATCGCCGCTACGCACCAGAACCTGGAACTGCGGGTGCAGGAAGGCAAATTCCGTGAGGACTTATTCCATCGCCTGAACGTCATCCGGGTGCATCTGCCGCCACTGCGCGAACGTCGGGAAGATATCCCACGCCTGGCGCGTCATTTCCTGCAGGAGGCCGCCCGCGAACTGGGAGTAGAAGCCAAGCAATTACACACTGAAACAGAGGCGGCGCTCACCCGTCTGTCATGGCCGGGAAACGTGCGTCAGCTTGAGAATACCTGTCGCTGGTTAACCGTAATGGCCGCCGGACAGGAAGTACTCATTCAGGACTTACCGACCGAACTGTTTGAAACCACCGTGCCTGACGCACCGTCCCATATGCAGCCAGACAGTTGGGCAACCCTGTTGGCACAGTGGGCGGATCGGGCATTACGTTCCGGTCATCAAAACCTGCTTTCAGAGGCCCAACCGGAGATGGAGCGCACGCTGCTGACCACCGCGCTACGTCATACCCAGGGGCATAAACAGGAAGCGGCACGGCTGCTCGGTTGGGGCCGTAATACCTTGACGCGAAAGTTAAAAGAACTCGGAATGGAGTGACGATCGGTCACTGTGTAAAGATTGATAATTGAGCGCAAATTGCTGCTATTTTGCGCTTTACTGTTCCGATGAGTTAAGTATGATCGTGCCCGGCAAACGGGGGGAAGTCATCATGCTGGAATCAATGATAAATCTGCTATCGAGCGGTGCGGTTGAAAGCCATACGCCACAAACTGCGGTTGCCGCCGTGCTGTGTGCGGCGCTGGTTGGGCTGTTCAGCTAGCGGGTTTGTCGGGTGGCGCTTCGCTTACCCGACCTACGTATTGAGATTTCGTAGGCCCGGTAAGCGAAGCGCCACCGGGCAACCCGGCTAAATAACGCGCGAGAACTGCTGCAAACGCGCTTTTTGGCGCAGATATGCATCGAAGCACATGCAAATATTACGAATCAGCAGACGCCCCTTCGGCGTAACCTGAATCCCCTTCTCATCCACATCCACCAGCCCATCTTTCGCCAGCGGCGCCAGCAGTTTCAGGTCTTCGGCAAAATAGTCAGCGAAGTTCAGACCCCATTGCTGTTCCACGGCGGCATAGTCGAGGCGGAAATTGCAGATCAGGAGCTTAATAACATCCCGACGAATGCAGTCGTCGCGGGTCAGGGCAATTCCGCGCCACAGCGCATTCCCCTGCTCGTCTACCTGCTGGTAATAGTGCTTCAGCTCTTTCTGATTCTGCGCGTAGTTGTCGCCAATCATACTGATGGCCGATACGCCCATCCCCAGCAGATCGGTATCCCCCTGGGTGGTATAGCCCTGGAAATTGCGATGCAAAACGCCCTCGCGTTGAGCAATGGCCAGTTCGTCATCCGGGCGGGCAAAGTGATCCATGCCAATGAACTGATAGCCAGTTTCGGTCAGTGAAGAGATGGTCTCCTGCAGGATATCCAGCTTCTGCTGCGCGCTGGGCAGGTCGGCATCTTTAATCTTGCGCTGGGCAGCAAACAGCGTCGGCAGGTGCGCGTAGTTAAAAACGCTCAGACGGTCTGGATTCAGCTCAGCCACGCGTTTCAGGGTAAAGGCGAAGCTCTCTGGCGTCTGTTTTGGCAGGCCATAAATCAGATCGATATTCGTTGAGGTAAAGCCAATCTCCCGCGCATGATTCAGCAGCGCAAAGATAAACTCCTCATCCTGCTCACGGTTCACCAGGCGCTGGACTTCTTTGTTGAAGTCCTGCACTCCCATGCTCAAACGGTTAAAACCTTCAGCGCGTAAATGATCAAGGACATCCAGCTCGATTTCACGCGGATCCACTTCGATCGAGATTTCGGCATCGTCGTTAAAGTTGAAATTGCCACGCAGCAGTGACATCAAACGGCTGATTTGCGCTTTATTCAGATACGTTGGCGTGCCGCCGCCCCAGTGCAGCTGGCTGACATGGCGTCCGGCGAACAGCGGTGCGCGATGGATAATTTCTTGTTCCAGGGCATCGAGATATTGATCTGCTTTATGCTGCTGGCGAGTCACAATCTTGTTGCAGCCACAGAAGTAGCACAGTTTGTGGCAGAACGGGATGTGAACGTACAGCGAGAGCGGACGCTCAGGATAACGCGCCACGGCCTTTAGAAATGCTTCTGTGCCGTAGTCTTCAGAAAACTCCAGCGCGGTCGGGTACGAGGTATATCGTGGCCCGGAATAGTTATATTTCTGGATCAGGGCCAGGTCCCAGTCTATTAACTGCTCTGACATGCTCACTCCTTCCGATGGCGTCTCTGGCGGGTACGGCGTACCGGCTTAACCCCAGTGCGGGTGATAAGCCGGTTGCGCAGCCACTTCTGTCGCCGCGACAACCGCTGTAGTTTAACGAATAACCACACCAGATAACATATAACCGGAAGGGTTATAAGCAGGACGGGAAGACCCACGGTGTAAAACCGTTAGTTGCCGCCTTTCAGCAGACGCATCATGTCTTCCTGCTTTTCTTCCTCTTCCTCTTCTTCCTCGTCATCGTAAGAAAGACCCAGCTTTTGCATCAGCTCATCGATGCGGTCCAGCTTGACATCAACCCAGGTCTGATCTTCCGCACTCAGGGTTTCTCCTGCTTCAAGACGCTCCAGCAGCGCATCCAGGCGCTCATCCGTTTCCAGTAAATCCAACTCAGCCTGTGGTGAAAGCATAGGTTTCTCACTCTTCGGTTTGTGCTGTTTGGTGACTTTTTCGGTCACGCCCAATGGAATGGGGTTTTTGCTGCCAATACGAGGATCTTTTTGCTTATTTTGGTTTCCGCCACCAGATGCGCCTTCGCTACCGGACGCACGGCTACCCGCCGCATGACCACGGTGTTTTTTCTGGCGCTTACGGTCGCGAGCTTCCTGATTAATTTCTTCGCGTGTTTTACGACGCGCTTTTGCAGGACCTTTACCGCGTGGTGTAGAAGTTGGTTTCATCATGATTCGTCTTTGGCTGTTTTATTCAGTATATAATTGCGCCGGAATCTAGCAGAAATAAAGAAAAAAGGCGACAGAGTAATCTGTCGCCTTTTTTCCTGACTCTCAACCCTTACGGGCTCTACAATCCCTGTTGGCTATCAACACACCCTGTTTTTCCCTTAGCCTGAAACATTCCGTGTTGTTTCCATTTCCTTTTACTAACGTCTCCGGACGTTTGTCTCCCTGACAATCCTGTGTCTTCGCCTCCTGGCGCTCCTGACCCTCATCCTGAGTCGACTATCCTGTCAGCTTCCTCGCTATGGGCGCTACTTTACCGCTTTGGTTTAAACGTACAAGTAACCTGGGTAACAATTTCGGACTTTAAGAATAGTGCCTTATCTTAACTATATGATTTATTTTAGTTACGTCATTTTTTACTCTGTCATCTCGTATAGAAACTATCGGCAATGTCTCACAAAGTGCGAGGTTTTTACTTACATAGCCTACGCGTCGAAAAACCAGCCTTTTGCTGGGGTTCAGGTATAATCGCTGCAAAGCCCTGATTGATGGAGAGGACTGCTTTGACTAACTTGAATTATCAACAGACGCACTTTGTGATGAGTGCGCCTGATATTCGCCACTTACCTTCCGATACCGGTATCGAAGTGGCTTTTGCTGGCCGTTCCAACGCAGGCAAATCCAGTGCGCTAAATACCCTGACGAATCAAAAGAGTCTGGCGCGTACATCTAAAACGCCGGGTCGTACTCAGCTCATCAAC
Source organism: Citrobacter sp. Cb080 (assembly GCF_030334745.1). NCBI lineage: Bacteria > Pseudomonadati > Pseudomonadota > Gammaproteobacteria > Enterobacterales > Enterobacteriaceae > Citrobacter > Citrobacter sp. Cb080. The sequence goes on from NZ_JAOWDG010000078.1 coordinate 251,386, forward strand.
TTGTTTGAAGTCGTTGACGGCAAACGCCTGGTCGATTTGCCAGGATACGGTTATGCCGAAGTTCCGGAAGAGATGAAGCGCAAATGGCAGCGCGCGCTGGCTGAATATCTGGAAAAACGTCAGAGCCTGCAAGGTCTGGTGGTATTGATGGATATTCGTCACCCGCTAAAAGACCTCGACCAGCAGATGATCTTGTGGGCGGTTGAGAGCAACGTTCAGGTTCTGGTACTGCTGACTAAAGCAGACAAGCTGGCCAGCGGTGCGCGCAAAGCCCAGTTGAATATGGTACGTGAAGCCGTACTGGCATTTAACGGTGATGTACAGGTAGAAGCATTTTCATCACTGAAAAAACTGGGCGTGGACAAACTTCGGCAGAAGCTGGATAGCTGGTTTAGTGAACTGGCGCCGATTGAAGAGATGCAGGCCGGGGAATAACCCACCGATATGCCGGATAGCGCCGCTGCGCGTCTTATCCGGCCTACAGCCTGTACGAAACTTTTCTTTCGCACAATAAAAAACGCCCCAGTCATTACTGACTGGGGCGGCTAAAATATTCAGCCAAATCCGATTACGTGAAGTAAAAGGTCTGAAAGATAGAACATCTTACCTCTGTACCCTACGTGAATAACTTTACTCTTTTTTGAGCAACTCAGAAAGCACTTTTTGTAATTTTTTTTCATTCCTTACATAGGGAATTCTAATGGACATCACAAAAAGTTCTATCTTATGTTGCTTAGTTACGAAAAAGGGGCGTTATTCAGTAAACCCTTAGTGCGCCTGATCCCAGTTTTCGCCACTACCGACTTCCACCAGCAACGGCACATCAATCTGGGTCTCGTTTTCCATCAGTTGATGGATCTTTTTAGAGACGCTTTCGAGGTCATCTTTATGCACTTCAAACACCAGTTCATCGTGTACCTGCATGATCATGCGCACACGTGGTTGCTCGGTTTGCAGCCACCCGTCCACCGCAATCATGGCTCGTTTGATAATGTCTGCGGCAGTACCCTGCATCGGGGCGTTAATTGCCGCGCGCTCTGCACCAGCGCGACGAGCGCCATTACTGGATTTAATATCCGGTAAATAGAGACGACGCCCTTCCAGCGTTTCGACATAACCTTGCTCTTTTGCCTGTGCACGGGTGCGTTCCATATATTCCAGCACGCCAGGGTAGCGTTCGAAGTAGAGGTCCATGTACTTCTGTGCTTCTTTACGTGGAATATTCAACTGGCGCGCCAAACCAAAGGCACTCATCCCGTAGATCAGACCGAAGTTGATGGCTTTCGCGCTGCGGCGTTGTTCACCAGTCACGGAATCCAGCGGTAAGCCAAAGACTTCCGCCGCCGTTGCGCGGTGAATATCTTTCCCTTCGGCAAATGCGGTAAGCAGACCTTTATCACGCGAGAGATGCGCCATGATACGCAGTTCAATCTGTGAGTAGTCTGCAGAGACAATCACGTAGTCTTCTGGCGCAATAAACGCCTGACGAATACGACGACCTTCGTCATTACGTACCGGGATGTTCTGCAGGTTTGGATCCGTAGATGATAAGCGCCCGGTAGCGGTCACCGCCTGGTGATAGGAGGTGTGAACGCGCCCGGTTTTCTTGTTAATCATCAACGGAAGCTTATCCGTATAGGTCGACTTCAGTTTTGCTAAGCCGCGATATTCCAGGATCACTTTCGGCAATGGGTAATCGAGCGCGAGCTCTTCCAGTACCTCTTCCGACGTTGATGGCGCGCCGCCAGGGGTTTTCTTCAGCGGCTTAATACCCTGCTTTTCAAACAGGATAGTTTGCAGTTGTTTGGTGGAAGAGAGGTTAAACGCTTCTCCGGCGATCTCGTGCGCTTTTTGCTCCAGCTCGTTCAAACGCAGCGTCAGCTCTTCTGAATGTTTGTGCAGAACAGCCGGATCGATTTTCACACCATTGCGCTCAACACGAGACAAAACAGGAACCAGCGGCATATCGATATTTTCAAAGACGTTCAGCGGTCCTTTATGCTGCTGCAATTCTGGCCACATTTTGAGATGGAGCTGTAGCGTAACGTCGGCGTCTTCCGCAGCGTAACGTCCGGCTTCTTCCAGCGCTATCTGGTTAAAGGTCAACTGGTTTTTGCCCTTTCCGGCGATCTCTTCAAAGGTGATGGTTTTATGTTTCAGCCAGCGGTCCGACAGGCTGTCCATATCGTGTCGGCCAGCGACGCTGTTAAGAATGTAGGATTCGAGCATGGTGTCAAAGGTGATACCACGCAGTTCGATGCCATAGTTCGCCAGGATACCGCGATCGTACTTCAGGTTTTGCCCGACTTTATGCTCGTTCTCATCTTCCAGCAGCGGCTTCAGCAATGCCAGCGCGCGGTCGCGAGCGATCTGATCGGGGGCGTCCAGGTAATCGTGGGCAACAGGAACATATGCAGCCACACCCGGTTCAATGGCAAAAGACAGGCCAACCAGATTCGCAGAGATGTTGTCCAGGCTGTCAGTTTCAGTATCGAAGGCAAAGACAGGCGCTTTTTTCAGCTTCGCAATCCACTCTTCCAGCGTCGCTTCATCCAGAATTGTCACATAGTTATCATACGAGAGAACCGTGGCCGGCCCCTCAGGCGTTTCATCGACGGCGATAGTTTCCTGTGGTTTTGCCGCCGGCTTCGTTCCTTTCGCCTGTAGCCATTTACCCGCTTCAACGTCAGTAACCCAACGCTTGAATTCATACTGTTTAAACAGGCCAAGCAGTTCATCCGCTGCCGGCTGACGTACTTCCAACTGCTCGCAGGTCAACTCCAGTTCAACATCCGTTTTAATGGTAGCCAATTGATAAGAGAGGTACGCTACCTCTTTATTCTGCTCAAGCTTGCCCGCCATAGTTTTCGCACCACGGAAAGTCAGCCCCGCGATTTTGTCTGATTCAGCATAGAGGGTATCCAGCCCCCCCAGCCCCTGCAGCAGAGCCTGCGCGGTTTTTTCACCTACGCCAGGAACGCCTGGGATGTTATCTGAGGAATCCCCCATCAGCGCCAGGAAATCGATGATCAGTTCTGGTGGAACACCATATTTATTCACCACTTCATCCGGGCCGAGGATCGTATTGGTCATGGTGTTGATCAGGGTGATATTCGGCGTCACCAACTGAGCCATATCTTTATCACCGGTGCTAATCAGCACCGGACGCCCCACCTTCTCTGCTTCTCGCGCCAGCGTACCGATGACATCGTCTGCTTCCACGCCCGAAACGGCCAGCAGTGGCAACCCCATCGCTTTTACCATCGCATGCAGAGGCTCAATCTGCGCACGCAGATCGTCCGGCATGGGTGGGCGGTGTGACTTGTAGTGTTCGAATAACTCATCACGGAAGGTTTTACCCTTAGCGTCGAATACCACCGCAGCATGGGTCGGCTGATATTGCAGAATCAAGCTACGCAGCATGTTGAGGACACCATACATCGCGCCAGTAGGTTCTCCTGCACTGTTGGTCAGCGGCGGGAACGCATGGTATGCGCGATACAGGTAAGAGGAGCCATCTACAAGGATAAGTGGGTTTTCTGGGATCTGAACCATAATGTCCGTGCCTGTTTATCAGATTATGGGTAAAGGATGCCACAGACAGGATGAAAACATGAGTTTTTCGCCGCATTTGTCGAAAAACTTTTGTAGATCTTCTGCTTTGATCGCAAAGAAGACTGTGGATAACTTTGTGAATAAATAATTTTCAGCTCTTTAAATATAGCAATGAAATTAACACATCATTTTATTTATACATATATTTCAGAAGCTTAAATAAATACGTAGCATTTTATTCCATTTATACAGCTTATATCCTGATGTGGATAGATATTCCCTTTTTTTCTATTCAGGGAAGATCCATCATTTGGTTCGTTTTCTGATAAAATCAGCCCCTTGCGCCTCTTTAGCGCACTATCTATGGCTAACCTTTTGAATAATTTAATTATGACGAGAATACTCGCTGCGATAACGCTGTTGCTGAGTATCGTATTGACCATATTGGTCACGATTTTTTGTTCTGTGCCGATCATCCTTGCCGGGGTTGTAAAACTCCTTTTGCCCGTTCCCGTTGTCTGGCGCAAGGTTTCTGTCTTCTGTAATTTCATGATGTACTGCTGGTGTGAAGGTCTGGCGCTACTGCTACACCTCAATCCGCGACTGAAGTGGGATGTCGAGGGACTGGAAGGTCTTAGCAAGAAAAACTGGTATCTGCTCATTTGTAACCATTACAGTTGGGCTGACATCGTTGTGCTTTGCGTGCTGTTCCGTAAGCACATCCCCATGAATAAATATTTCCTCAAGCAACAACTGGCCTGGGTGCCCTTTATTGGCCTGGCCTGCTGGGCGCTGGATATGCCGTTTATGAAACGCTATTCGCGAGGCTACCTGCTCCGTCATCCAGAACGGCGCGGTAAAGATGTCGAAACAACGCGTCGTTCCTGCGAGAAGTTTCGCGTACACCCGACAACTATTGTGAATTTTGTCGAAGGTTCACGCTTTACCAAAGAGAAACGTGAGCAAACCCGCTCTCCTTATCAAAACTTGCTCCCTCCAAAGGCGGCCGGTATTGCGATGGCATTGAACGTACTGGGGTCGCAGTTCGATAAAATGTTGAACGTCACGTTGTGCTATCCGGAAAATAGCAGCCGACCGTTCTACGATATGCTGAGCGGTAAGCTAACGCGTATTGTCGTGCGGGTAAATCTGGAGCCAATTCATGAAGAGTTACACGGTGATTACGTGAACGATAAGGGATTCAAGCGTCGGTTTCAGCTGTGGCTTAATACGCTGTGGAGTGAGAAAGACGCGCAACTCGACGCGATTAAAGCCTCAAATGAAAAAGCCGGTCAGCACAAGTGACCGGCTTTTGCTTTTACTTCTGACCAACCAGATACTTCACAGTATCCGCATACTGTTGTACAAAGATATCCATGCTGCTGGTATCCATGCCCTGCGGATTTACCTGATATTTGCCATTCACGAACATTGCCGGAACGCCCTGCAGCTGTAAATCAGCCGCCGCTTTTTCCTGCTGCGCCACGAGTGATTTCACCACGAAGCTGTTCCATGCCGCATCATAGTCTTCACCCTTAATACCCGCGTCGACAAACACTTTACGGATATCAGCTACAGACTGAACGGTCTGGGTTTTCTGAACACCTTCAAACAACGGAACGGTTACTTGATCTTCAACGCCCAGCGCCATAGCAACGGCCCAAGCTTGCGTCAGATCTTTGCCCAACGGCCCCAGAAACTCGACGTGGTACTTAGTCATCTTAGTGCCTTCCGGCAGTTTTTTCTTCACGTTATCAGATACGTGAAGAACTTCTTCAAACTGATAGCAGTGCGGGCAGTAGAAGGAGAAGAACTCCAACACTTGCGGTTCACCCGCAACAGGCTTTTCCAGAGTGATGTATTGTTTGCCATCCTGGAACTGCGCTGCAGATGCGCTAAAAGCTAAAACCATACCAGCCAGCGCCAGCCATAATTTTTTCATGTTCAAATTTCTCCGATTAATACATTGGCGTTAATTGTAAGGGGGGCTCTTGCAGAATTTTTGCCTGCTCAATAAAGGTCGCGGTCTGACGATGCCAGTAATCTTCCCCGGTTAACCACGGGAAGTTTTTTGGAAACGCAGGGTCAGCCCAACGTCGAATTAGCCAGGCAAGATAATAAACTAAACGCATAGCGCGTAAAGGTTCTATCAGTCCGATTTCAGAGGTGTCGAACTCACTAAACTCTTCATAAGCCTCGATAATGGTTTCAAGCTGCATGCGTTGTTCAGCTTTATCGCCATTGAGGAGCATCCATAAATCCTGAACAGCCGGGCCATTGCGGGCATCATCTAAATCGACAAACATCGGACCATCGCGCCACAGAATATTACCGGCATGACAATCACCGTGCAGACGTAACGTGGTAAAACGTGCATGCCAGCGTTCGGTAACGACCGCGATAAGCGCATCCGTTGCCTTCAGGAAAGCCGCTTTTTGCCCTGATGGGATCAACTGTGCGTGTTCAAAAAGCTTACGCGGCTCAGTCAGGTATTCTTCAAGGCCAATCGTCGGGCGAAAGGCAAAAGTACGCTTGCATCCGGTCTGATGCATACGCCCCAGATAGCGCCCCACCGCCTCCATCTGATCGATATTGTCGGCCTCAAACTGCCGCCCGCCGACGCTGGGGAAGATCGCATAATGGAAACCCTGATGGCTTAACAGCGTTTGGCCGCTTAGTACCAGCGGTGCAGCTACCGGGACTTCATCGCTTACCAGTTCCAGAGCAAACTGGTGCTCTTCCTGGATCTGCTCGACAGACCAACGTTCAGGGCGATAAAACTTAACGACAAAGCGTCGACGGTCTTCGTCCTGGAATTGATAGACACGGTTTTCATAGCTGTTAAGCGGGGTAAGCCCGGAGTCCACCCGGATCCCCTGCTCAAACAGTGCATCCATGATGGTATCCGGGTGTAGCGTCTGGAAATTAAAAGCGTTGTCGTTCATCCCATCATCCGGAAAATACTACGAATGATTCAGGATATCATTTCGCAGCGCTTTCGGTGGTGGCGATTACAAGCTTTTACTCTTTAATTACGCCACGTGCGCGGAGTAGTGCGGTTTTAAAATCTTCTTCATAATCTTTCTGAATACCTGGGATGACGGCGTCTTTCGCCGAGTCACGCATTTTCAGGTGATAGATCAGAATGTCATCAGTTAAATCCGCCAGTTCGCCGTCAAAACCTGACTCTTGCGCCAGTTTCTGTAAAAATTGCATCAGGTTAAGATCGGGTTCCTTCTGCCAGGCCGGCTGGAGGAGTTCAATAACTTCATTCAGACGTTTACATTTCATGGTTGTGCTCCTTAGGCTCAATACAGATACGTTAGCAGGGTCAATCCCACATTAAAAGAGGCGATATCAGTGATTCTGGATAGTGCAATAACAGGGGTTGTGCTGGCAGGCGGTAAGGCCAGACGGATGGGCGGAACCGATAAAGGTCTGCTTGAGCTGGATGGTAAACCTCTTTGGCGGCATGTGGCCGATACCCTCGCTTTACAGGTCGAAACCGTGGTGGTTAATGCCAATCGCCACCGGGATATTTACCAACAAAGCGGCCTGAAAGTTATCCCTGATTCATTGGCCGATTTCCCTGGCCCACTGGCCGGGATGCTATCGGTATTCCTGCAGCAAGCGGGGGAGTGGTTTCTGTTCTGCCCGTGCGATATGCCCTATATTCCTCACGATCTGGTCAAACGTTTGAAGGAACAGCGCAAAGCTGCACCGGTTGTCTGGGTGCATGATGGCGAAAGAGATCATCCGACCATTGCGCTAATGCACCGCACCATGCAACCCTTGCTACAGGATTATCTTCAGTCCGGTGAAAGACGCGTTATGGTCTTTATGCGCCAGGCTGGCGGTCATGCTGTCGATTTCAGCGATCATAAAGATGCGTTCGTGAACGTGAACACCCCTGAAGAACTTGCAAAATGGCAGGACAAATCATGATCCCATTACTCGCTATAGCAGCATGGAGCGGAACGGGAAAAACTACGCTGCTTAAAAAATTGATCCCGGAGCTACGTGCCAGAGGCATTCGTCCCGGATTGATTAAGCATACTCATCACAATATGGATGTTGATAAGCCCGGCAAAGATAGCTATGAGCTACGCAAAGCCGGTGCAGCACAAACCCTGGTCGCCAGCCAGCAGCGCTGGGCATTAATGGTAGAGACCCCGGAAGAGCCCGAACTGGATTTAGCGTACCTGGTAAGCAGGATGGATGGTTCTACACTGGATATGGTGTTGGTTGAAGGCTTTAAGCATGAACCTGTTGCTAAGATCGTTCTTTTTCGCGACGGTTGCGGGCACAGTCCAGAGGACCTGGCGTTAGACAACTATGTTATCGCGGTTGCCAGTGATATTCCGCTTGCGGTGGATGTTCCATTGTTAGATATCAACGATATACAGCAAGTTGCCGATTTTGTTACGCAATGGATAAGAAGATAGCTGCTGTGTCGTGATACGCTTTTGTAGGCCGGATCAGGCGGGAGGTCACATCCGGCAGTTTTCATTCCCTGCAGACGCAAAAAAGCCCATCCGGCAGGATGGGCTTCTTCACTTATTTGATGCCTGGCAGTTCCCTACTCTCGCATGGGGAGACCCCACACTACCATCGGCGCTACGGCGTTTCACTTCTGAGTTCGGCATGGGGTCAGGTGGGACCACCGCGCTACAGCCGCCAGGCAAATTCTGTTTATCAACACGCTTTTCGCATGTCGATGTCATCTGTAATCAAGCTGAATTTCGATGTCTCATCCGCCAAAACATCTTCGGCGTTGTAAGGTTAAGCCTCACGGTTCATTAGTATCGGTTAGCTCAACGTATCGCTACGCTTACACACCCGACCTATCAACGTCGTCGTCTTCAACGTTCCTTCAGGACCCTTAAAG
>NZ_JAOWDG010000079.1:0-71474 GCF_030334745.1 Citrobacter sp. Cb080
GGGAAGGTGCGAACAAGTTCCTGATATGAGATCATCATATTCATCCGGAGCGCATCCCAGAGGGACATCATGAGCCATCAACTCACCTTCGCCGATAGTGAATTCAGCACTAAGCGCCGTCAGACCCGAAAAGAGATTTTCCTCTCCCGCATGGAGCAGATTCTGCCATGGCAGAATATGACCGCTGTCATCGAGCCGTTTTATCCCAAGGCGGGCAATGGCCGACGGCCCTATCCGCTGGAGACCATGCTGCGTATTCACTGCATGCAGCATTGGTACAACCTGAGCGACGGTGCCATGGAAGATGCCCTGTACGAAATCGCCTCCATGCGCCTGTTTGCCCGATTATCCCTGGATAGCGCCCTGCCGGATCGCACCACCATCATGAATTTCCGCCACCTGCTCGAGCAGCATCAACTGGCCCGTCAATTGTTCAAGACCATCAATCGCTGGCTGGCCGAAGCAGGCGTCATGATGACCCAAGGCACTTTGGTGGATGCCACCATCATTGAGGCACCCAGCTCTACCAAGAACAAAGAGCAGCAACGCGATCCGGAGATGCATCAGACCAAGAAAGGCAATCAGTGGCACTTTGGCATGAAGGCCCACATTGGTGTCGATGCCAAGAGTGGCCTGACCCACAGCCTGGTCACCACCGCGGCCAACGAGCATGACCTCAATCAGCTGGGTAATCTGCTTCATGGAGAGGAGCAATTTGTCTCAGCCGATGCCGGCTACCAAGGAGCGCCACAGCGCGAGGAGCTGGCCGAGGTGGATGTGGACTGGCTGATCGCCGAGCGTCCCGGCAGGGTAAAAACCTTGAAGCAGCATCCGCGCAAGAACAAAACGGCCATCAACATCGAATACATGAAAGCCAGCATCCGTGCCAGGGTGGAGCACCCGTTTCGCATCATCAAGCGGCAGTTCGGCTTCGTGAAAGCCAGATACAAGGGGCTGCTGAAAAACGATAACCAACTGGCGATGTTATTCACCCTGGCCAACCTGTTTCGGGTGGACCAAATGATACGTCAGTGGGAGAGATCTCAGTAAAAACCGGAAATAACGCCAGAAATGGTGGAAAAAATAGCCTAAATAGGCTGATTCGATGTGTTTGCGGGAAAAAAATCGGCCCAGATCCGCGAAATTTTAATCAGCGAGTCAGCTTGGGAAGAAATGACCTGCTTATTCGCACCTTCCTTAGGAAACACACCAAGAAATAATTATAAGGATTATTTAGAATGAAACTTAAATTAGTTGCAGTGGCAGTGACTAGCCTGTTGGCGGCAGGTGCGGTAAACGCAGCTGAGGTATATAACAAAGACGCAAACAAACTGGACCTGTACGGTAAAGTTCACGCTCAGCACTACTTCTCTGACGATACCGGCAGCGATGGCGACAAAACTTACGCGCGTCTGGGCTTCAAAGGCGAAACTCAGATCAACGACCAACTGGTTGGTTTCGGTCAGTGGGAATATGAATTTAAAGGCAACCGTTCTGAAAATCAGGGTTCCGACAAAGATAAAACCCGTCTGGCATTCGCTGGTCTGAAATTCGCTGAATACGGTTCTTTCGACTACGGTCGTAACTACGGCGTAGCTTACGACATCGGCGCATGGACCGACGTTCTGCCAGAGTTCGGTGGCGATACCTGGACCCAGACTGACGTCTTCATGACTGGTCGTACTACTGGCGTTGCAACCTACCGTAACACCGACTTCTTCGGTCTGGTCGAAGGTCTGAACTTTGCCCTGCAGTACCAGGGTAAAAACGATCGTAGCGCCGACAAAGAAGCTAACGGCGACGGCTTCGGTCTGTCAACTACCTATGAGTACGATGGCTTCGGCGTAGGTGCAGCCTATGCGAAATCTGACCGTACTGACTCCCAGAACAACCACAGCGGTCAGTTCAAAGCTGACGGTAAGAACGCTGAAGTTTGGGCTGCTGGCCTGAAATATGATGCGAACAACATCTACCTGGCAACCACCTACTCCGAAACCCGTAACATGACTACCTTTGGTGGTACTGTTAAAGGTACTGAGATCATCGGTATTGCAAATAAAGCACAGAACTTTGAAGCTGTTGCTCAGTACCAGTTCGACTTCGGTCTGCGTCCGTCCGTTGCTTACCTGAAGTCTAAAGGTAAAGACATCAACGGTTACGGCGACCAGGATCTGGTTGAATACGTAGACCTGGGTGCTACCTACTACTTCAACAAAAACATGTCCACCTTCGTTGATTACAAAATCAACCTGCTGGATGCCAACAACTTCACAAGAGCTGCCGGTGTAAGCACTGACAACATCGTTGCTGTTGGTCTGAACTACCAGTTCTAATTTTGTTGTAGTCTGAATACAAAGCCAGTCCTTCCAGGGCTGGCTTTTTCTCTTAATGTAGACTCGGTCATAAGGAGTATGCCGTGCAGACATTCACTGGTCGTTGTCTTTGCGGGCAGAGTCATTTTACCGTCGACGTCGAAATGCTGGATGTCTATGCCTGTCATTGTACGCTGTGCCAGAAGTGGTCAGGTGGCATCGCTATGTATCTGGAAGCCAGCGTTCAGCCGCTGATGTCGCCGGATTCAGCAGAACCTTCGCACTTCCCATCTTCAAATCGTGGTGAACGTTTTTTCTGTTCCGGTTGCGGGTGCCCGCTGTGGTTTACCCTAACGGGCAGCGATCGTTATTTTGTGCCGTGGACGCTGCTGGAGCTGAATGAGGTGGATCGCCGCCGCCTGGTTTTAGCGGCAGAGATCTATACGGAAACACAGCCTGCGTTCTGGAGGCTGACGGGGCAATACGCTCGACTGAGTGGAAAAGAAGTCGAAGAGATGGATTACCCCTGTCATTTAGCCCATTAGTTATTGACGCTGTACCTTTGCCAGACTGAACCACATTCCTACCGCTAATACGATAAGCATGCTGCCGGCGCTGCTTAAGGCCACGCTGTGCGACCAGGTAAAAGCTTCTTTAGCAGCCGACAGCAACGCCTCACTCAGCGACGACGGGAGCGAATGTGCCAGCTGCACCGCCTCACCCATTGACGATGAGGCTCGTTCTATCTCCTGTGGATTAAGTCCGACAGGCGGCAGAATCGAGGCTGAAAAGCTGCGGCTCAACAACAAACCAAAGATAGCGATCCCAAGCCCGGCCCCCAGTTCATAAGCCATTGTCTCAATGGCGCCCGCGGCTGCGGCTTTTTCTGCCGGGGCTGCCGCCATGATAGCCGCCGTTGAGGCCAGCAGCGCACTGGCGGCGCTGAAACCGAGCAAAGCCATTAATATCCACGCTTGAATCTGCTGAGTACTGAAATCCGTCATCGCCAGGCCGTAAAAACTGACGGCGCTAAGCGCCATACCCGCCGTTGCCACACAACGTAATCCCAGGCGTGACACCAGCATACCGGCAATGGGGCCGCTGAAGCCGCTTGCCAGCATCACCGGCAGCATAAACAATCCCGCCTGATACGGTGTTAAACCATGAACAAACTGTAGCTCCTGAGCCATCAGTAACTCGAAACCCACCAGAGTTATCATGGCGGTCATCGCCATCACAACGCCGCTTAAGATGATACGATGCGTGAACAGCCGCATATCAATCATCGGGCGGGAAGCAGCGAGCTGAATGCGGACAAACTGCCACAACAGTAACGCGCCGGTTAACAGCGTCAACGCAATGGCAGCGGTCGCCGTATGCCCTTTCAGCGCGGTTTTAGCGCTGTAAACCAGCAGCAGAATGGCGACAATCAACATTACCGCATGACCGAAATTTAACGACTGATCGCGACGTCCGGCCTGGCGCGGCACTAAGCGTGCGGTTAAGGCCATTACCACCAGGACAATCGGCACATTAATTAAGAACACGGATCCCCAGTAGAAGTGCTCCAGCAGCATTCCACCAACCAGTGGGCCAAATGCCGCACCGCCGGAACCCACGGCCGCCCAGACACCGAGCGCCATATTGCGATGCCGTTGCTCAGCGAATGTGGCGCGAATACCCGCAAGCGTTGCCGGAACAATCATCGCCGCCCCAATCGCCAATACGGCCCGAGTGGCAATCAGCCAACCCGCGCTGTGGGCAAAGGCAGCGGCCAGCGATGCGAGGCCAAATAATCCGCCCCCTAACAGCAGCAAACGTTTAAAGCCGATACGATCGCCCAGCGCGCCCATTGGCAATACCATTCCGGCCATTACCAGAGAATAAATATCAATGATCCACAGCAGCTCGTTACCACTGGCACCCAGCGTCATACTCAGCGTGGGCGCGGCAACGTGCAGCACCGTTGCATCAATCGCAACAGGGATGTAGACCAGTACAATAATGACTAACGTTAACCACTGACGAAACATAAAACTCCCTAACGAAACTGAAACTGGACACGTGTCCAGCTTTAGCGATCCTACGGAAATTTGAACGTATGTCCAACTTTTTGTTAGACTGCGTGCTATACGGGCAAAGGAGGAAAGATGAGCTATCTGAATCGGGACGAACGTCGGGAAGTTATTCTGCAAGCGGCCATGCGTGTCGCGCTTGAGGAAGGATTTACTGCTATGACGGTGCGGCGTATTGCCACGGAAGCTCTGGTGTCCACCGGGCAGGTACACCATCACTTTACCTCTGCGGGTGAGTTAAAATCCCTCGCGTTTGTGCAACTGATACGGACCCTTCTTGATGCCGAACAGGTCAGTGATAACGCCAGCTTCCGCGAACGACTGCATGCTATGTTGGGCAGCGAAGATGGCGGGTTCGAACCCTACATTAAACTGTGGCGCGAAGCGCAGGTCCTGGCGGATAAAGATCCGGAAATCAAAAGCGCCTACCTGCTAACCATGCGGATGTGGCATGAAGAAACCGCCGCTATCATCACTCAAGGACAGAGTGCAGGTGAATTCTCAGCAATACCGGATGCGGCCGAGGTGGCCTGGCGCTTAATCGCATTGGTTTGCGGCCTGGATGGCATCTATGTCTTAGGCATTGAGGAAATGGCCGACCCTGCATTCGAACGCCATTTGGATCGTATGATTACGTTAGAGTTAGTTAATTGATGTTATAGATGAATTAATAATACATCTTTTATTTTTACAATTGGTAACACTTAAGCAACATGTAATTCCCTCATCACGCCGCGTTATTGCGCTTTTTTATCTATTCTTTCAGTCAATATTCCCAAAACTTTTCAATAGTTTCTAAAAAGAACTCGCGCGGCGCTGTGTGCGTTTATTTCTTTTTCATGAACGGCATGGGCATGGAGAATAATATGTCAGCATCAAATGAGAAAAATAATCGTTATCTTTTAACTGACTGGAAACCGGAGAACCCCGCCTTTTGGGAAAACAAAGGTAAGCATATTGCACGCAGAAACCTCTGGATATCAGTAAGTTGTCTGTTGCTGGCGTTCTGCGTCTGGATGTTGTTTAGCGCCGTGGCCGTCAATCTGAATAAAATTGGTTTTAATTTCACTACTGACCAACTGTTTTTATTAACGGCATTGCCTTCTCTTTCTGGCGCAATATTGCGCGTCCCCTACTCCTTTATGGTACCTATATTTGGTGGGCGCCGGTGGACCATTTTTAGCACGATTATTCTGGTTATTCCCTGCGTCTGGCTCGGTTTTGCCGTGCAAAATAACGCTACTCCGTTTGGCGTATTTATTATCATTGCGCTGATGTGTGGTTTTGCTGGCGCAAACTTTGCCTCCAGCATGGGTAATATCAGCTTTTTCTTCCCCAAAGCGAAACAAGGCAGCGCATTAGGCGTTAACGGTGGTCTCGGCAACCTTGGCGTCAGCGTGATGCAGTTGATCGCGCCGCTGGTGATCTTTCTGCCTATCTTTACCTTTTTGGGCGTACAGGGCGTACCGCAAGCCGACGGCTCGTTATTGTCGCTGGCCAATGCCGCATGGATTTGGGTTCCGTTACTGCTGATAGCCACCTTAGCAGCAGGCATGGGAATGAACGATATTGCCAGTTCGAAGGCCTCAATTGCTTCCCAGTTGCCGGTCCTCAAACGTTTTCATCTGTGGTTATTAAGCCTGCTGTATCTCGCCACCTTCGGTTCATTTATCGGCTTTTCGGCAGGCTTTGCCATTCTGGCGAAAACTCAGTTCCCGGACGTGAATATCCTGCAACTGGCGTTCTTCGGCCCCTTCATCGGCGCTCTTGCGCGATCGGCAGGCGGCGTGATCTCTGACAAATTCGGCGGTGTGCGCGTCACGTTAATTAACTTCATCTTTATGGCGCTGTTTAGCGCCCTGCTGTTTCTCACCTTGCCAGGGTCAGGCGAAGGAAACTTTGTCGCCTTCTACCTGGTGTTTATGGGCTTGTTCCTGACTGCGGGTCTGGGAAGCGGCTCAACCTTCCAGATGATCGCGGTGATCTTTCGCAAAATCACCATATACCGGGTCAAGCTGCACGGTGGTACTGAAGAACAGGCCCAACGTGAGGCGGTAACCGATACCGCTGCCGCGCTGGGATTCATCTCTGCTATTGGCGCTGTGGGGGGCTTCTTCATCCCCAAAGCGTTTGGTTCATCGCTGGCGCTGACCGGCTCTTCGGTGGGCGCAATGAAAATATTCCTCGTGTTTTACATCGTCTGCGTGCTGGTGACCTGGCTGGTCTATGGCCGTAAATCACAAAAAAAATAACAAAATGGATACCGTAGGATCGGACAGTTCGCTAGGCCGGATAAGGCGTTAACCGCCATCCGGCCTAGCGTTCGATTCACCGTCGGCAATATTCTCAAAGCAGGAGTTATGTCATGAGTAAACTGTTCGATCGCTTTCGCTACTTTAAACAAAAGGGCGATACGTTTGCCGATGGGCACGGGCAAGTGATGCACACCAACCGGGACTGGGAAGACAGCTATCGTCAGCGCTGGCAGTTCGACAAAATTGTGCGTTCTACCCACGGCGTTAACTGTACCGGCTCATGCAGTTGGAAAATCTACGTCAAAAACGGACTGGTGACCTGGGAAACGCAGCAAACCGACTACCCGCGTACCCGCCCTGACCTGCCAAATCATGAACCCCGTGGCTGCCCGCGCGGTGCCAGCTACTCCTGGTATCTTTACAGCGCCAACCGTCTGAAATATCCCCTGGTGCGTAAACGACTGATCGAACTGTGGCGCGACGCCCTGTCCCGCCAGCCCGATCCGGTGCTGGCCTGGGAATCCATTATGAACGACCCGCAAAAATGCCAGAGCTACAAGCAGCTACGCGGGCGCGGTGGTTTTATCCGTTCCAACTGGAAAGAGCTTAATCAGCTCATTGCTGCCGCCAACGTCTGGACGGTGAAAACCTATGGCCCGGATCGCGTGGCCGGGTTCTCCCCGATCCCTGCTATGTCGATGGTCTCCTATGCCGCAGGCACACGTTATCTTTCGCTACTGGGCGGAACCTGCCTGAGCTTCTATGACTGGTACTGCGATTTACCGCCTGCATCACCGATGACCTGGGGCGAACAGACCGATGTTCCAGAATCCGCCGACTGGTATAACTCCAGCTACATCATCGCCTGGGGGTCAAACGTGCCGCAGACCCGTACCCCGGATGCGCACTTTTTTACTGAAGTACGCTACAAAGGCACCAAGACGATTGCCATTACGCCGGATTACTCGGAAGTCGCCAAACTGTGCGACCAGTGGCTGGCCCCCAAGCAAGGGACAGACAGCGCCCTGGCGATGGCGATGGGCCACGTCATCCTGAAAGAATTCCACCTCGACAATCCCAGCGATTACTTCATCAATTACTGTCGTCGCTATACCGATATGCCGATGCTGGTTTTGCTGGATGCCCGGGAAGATGGCAGCTACGTGCCAGGGCGTATGATGCGCGCCTCAGACCTTGTCGATGATCTGGGCGAAAGTAACAATCCGGAGTGGAAAACCGTGGCCTTTAACACTGCTGGCGAACTGGTGGTCCCGAATGGGTCTATCGGTTTTCGCTGGGGCGAGAAAGGTAAATGGAACCTGGAGCCACTGGCGGCTGGCGCTGAAACAGAACTTTCCCTCTCGTTGCTTGGTCAGCATGATGAAGTGACCGGCGTGGCATTCCCCTACTTCGGCGGCAACGAAAACCCACATTTTCGCAGCGTGAAACAGGAACCCGTGCTGATTCGTCAACTGCCGGTAAAACATCTTACCCTCGCCGACGGCAGCCGTTGCCCGGTGGTAAGCGTCTATGATCTGGTGCTGGCGAATTACGGCCTCGACCGCGGTCTGGATGACGCTCATAGCGCGCAAGATTACAGCGAAGTGAAAGCCTACACCCCGGCCTGGGGAGAGCAAATTACCGGTGTCCCTCGTCGTCATATCGAACAAATCGCCCGTGAGTTTGCCGATACGGCGCACAAAACGCATGGCCGTTCGATGATTATCCTCGGGGCTGGCGTCAACCACTGGTATCACATGGATATGAACTACCGTGGAATGATTAACATCCTCGTGTTCTGCGGTTGTGTGGGACAAAGCGGTGGCGGCTGGGCACATTATGTGGGTCAGGAGAAACTGCGTCCGCAAACTGGTTGGTTGCCGCTGGCCTTTGCGCTGGACTGGAACCGCCCGCCGCGTCAGATGAACAGCACTTCGTTTTTCTACAATCACTCCAGCCAGTGGCGTTATGAAAAACTCACCGCTCAGGAACTCCTCTCTCCGCTGGCTGACGCGTCGAAGTTTAGCGGACATTTGATCGACTTTAACGTGCGGGCAGAAAGAATGGGCTGGCTGCCGTCCGCGCCGCAGCTCAACCTCAACCCTCTGAGCGTCAAAGCAAAGGCAGAACAAGCGGGAGTGTCGCCTGCACAATACACAGCACAGGCGCTGAAATCGGGTGAAATTCGTTTTGCCTGCGAGCAGCCGGATAGTGGTAACAACCATCCGCGTAATCTCTTCGTCTGGCGCTCTAACCTGCTCGGCTCCTCCGGTAAAGGGCATGAATACATGCTCAAGTATCTGCTGGGTACCGAAAGCGGGATCCAGGGGGAAGCGCTCGGTTCAAGCGAAGGTATTAAACCTGAAGAGGTGGAATGGCAGTCCGCGGCGATAGAGGGCAAGCTTGATCTGCTGGTAACGCTCGATTTCCGTATGTCGAGTACCTGCCTGTTCTCCGATGTCGTTTTGCCGACCGCCACCTGGTATGAAAAAGACGATATGAACACCTCGGATATGCATCCGTTTATTCACCCGCTGTCGGCGGCGGTCGATCCTGCGTGGGAATCGAAGAGCGACTGGGAAATTTATAAAGGCATCGCCAAAGTCTTCTCTGAGGTTTGCGTCGGGCACCTTGGGCAAGAAACGGATGTGGTATTGCAGCCGCTGCAACACGACTCCCCGGCAGAACTGGCGCAGCCGTTTGACATTCAGGACTGGCGTAAAGGCGAATGCGATCTCCTCCCGGGGAAAACGGCGCCCAATATTGCCGTTGTGGAGCGTGACTATCCCGCCACCTACGAACGCTTCACTTCGCTCGGTCCGCTAATGGACAAGCTCGGTAACGGCGGGAAAGGTATTACGTGGAATACCCAAGCGGAGGTCGATTTCCTCGGCAAGCTGAACTACACCAAACGCGAAGGTCCGGCGAAAGGCCGACCACTGATAGACACCGCGCTGGACGCGTCTGAGGTGATCCTCGCCCTGGCACCGGAAACGAACGGTCAGGTGGCGGTGAAAGCCTGGGAAGCGCTGGGAGCGATGACCGGACGCGACCATACGCATCTGGCGTTGAACAAAGAAGACGAGAAAATCCGTTTTCGCGATATTCAGGCGCAGCCGCGCAAAATCATCTCCAGCCCCACCTGGTCCGGGCTGGAAAGTGAACATGTCTCCTATAACGCAGGCTATACCAACGTCCACGAGCTGATCCCGTGGCGCACCCTGTCCGGTCGCCAACAGTTGTACCAGGATCACGCGTGGATGCGAGCGTTTGGTGAAAGTCTGGTGGCATATCGTCCGCCTATCGATACCCGTAGCGTCAGCAATATGCGCGAAGTTCCGCCTAACGGCTTCCCGGAAAAAGCGCTCAACTTCCTGACTCCGCATCAGAAATGGGGGATCCATTCTACCTACAGCGAAAACCTGCTGATGCTGACGCTGTCGCGCGGTGGCCCCATTGTCTGGATCAGTGAAACCGATGCTAAAGAGCTGGGCATTGAGGATAACGACTGGATTGAAGCCTTTAACGCCAACGGCGCGCTCACCGCACGGGCTGTGGTAAGTCAGCGCGTGCCGCCGGGAATGACCATGATGTATCACGCTCAGGAGCGAATCATGAATATCCCAGGCTCGGAAGTCACCGGTATGCGCGGCGGGATCCATAACTCAGTCACCCGCGTCTGCCCGAAACCCACGCACATGATCGGCGGCTATGCGCAACTGGCATACAGCTTCAACTATTACGGCACGGTCGGCTCTAACCGCGATGAGTTCATCATGATTAGAAAAATGAAAAATATTAACTGGCTGGATGATGAAGGTCGCGATCAGGTACAGGAGGCGAAAAAATGAAAATACGCTCACAGGTAGGCATGGTTCTTAATCTGGATAAGTGCATCGGCTGCCACACCTGCTCCGTCACCTGTAAAAACGTCTGGACCGGGCGTGAAGGGATGGAATATGCGTGGTTTAACAACGTCGAGACCAAGCCAGGCATTGGTTACCCGAAAAACTGGGAAGATCAGGAAGAGTGGCAAGGCGGCTGGGTTCGCGATGTTAACGGGAAGATAAGGCCGCGCCTGGGCGGCAAGATGGGCGTTATCACCAAAATTTTTGCTAACCCGGTGATCCCGCAAATCGATGATTATTACGAACCCTTTACCTACGATTATCAGCATCTGCATAGCGCGCCGGAAAGCAAGAATCAGCCCACCGCACGTCCGCGTTCGCTGATAGATGGCAAACGGATGGACAAGATTATCTGGGGTCCTAACTGGGAAGAGTTGCTCGGCGGTGAGTTCTCAAAACGTGCCCGCGACCGTAACTTTGAGAAAATGCAAAAGGAGATGTACGGGCAATTCGAAAACACCTTCATGATGTATTTACCGCGCTTGTGCGAACACTGCCTGAACCCAAGCTGTGTCGCCACCTGCCCGAGCGGTGCCATCTATAAGCGTGAAGAAGACGGCATCGTGTTGATCGACCAGGATAAATGTCGTGGCTGGCGCTTGTGCATCAGCGGTTGTCCGTACAAAAAAATCTACTTTAACTGGAAGAGCGGTAAATCAGAGAAGTGCATTTTCTGCTACCCGCGTATTGAGTCCGGCCAGCCGACGGTATGTTCGGAAACCTGCGTGGGACGCATCCGCTATCTTGGCGTATTGCTGTATGACGCCGACCGCATCGAAGAAGCAGCCAGCACCGAGCATGAGACCGATCTCTACGAGCGTCAGTGCGATGTGTTCCTCAATCCGCACGACCCGGCGGTCATTGAAGAGGCGTTAAAACAAGGTATTCCGCACAACGTCATCGAAGCGGCCCAACGTTCGCCCGTTTACAAGATGGCGATGGACTGGAAGCTGGCGCTGCCGCTGCACCCGGAATACCGCACCCTGCCGATGGTCTGGTATGTACCGCCGTTGTCGCCGATTCAGTCGGTCGCTGACGCGGGGGGACTGCCGCACAATGGCAACATTCTGCCAGCGGTTGAATCACTGCGAATTCCGGTTCAGTACCTTGCCAACATGCTTAGCGCGGGCGATACCGGTCCGGTACTGCGGGCGCTAAAACGAATGATGGCCATGCGCCATTATATGCGTTCGCAAACCGTAGAAGGCGTTACGGACACCCGCGCGATTGAGGAAGTGGGTCTGACCGTTGAGCAGGTTGAAGAGATGTATCGCTATCTGGCCATCGCCAACTATGAAGACCGCTTCGTGATCCCAACCAGCCACCGTGAAATGGCGCGTGATGCGTTCCCGGAGAAAAACGGTTGCGGATTTACCTTTGGCGACGGCTGCCATGGCTCAGATACCAAATTCAACCTGTTTAACAGCAGTCGCATTGACGCCATCGACATCACCGAAGTGCGCGATAAAGCGGAGGGTGAATAATGCAAATCCTGAAGGTTATCGGCCTGCTGATGGAATATCCCGACGAGTTGCTGTGGGAGTGTAAAGACGAGGCGCTGGCGCTTGTGGCCAGCGATGCCCCAATGCTTACCGAATTTAGCCAGGGGCTGCTCAATGCGCCATTACTGGATAAACAAGCCGAATGGTGTGAGATATTTGACCGGGGCCGGGCCACCTCTCTGCTGCTGTTTGAGCACGTGCACGCCGAGTCTCGCGATCGGGGCCAGGCGATGGTTGATCTGTTGGCGCAGTACGAAAAGGTCGGACTGCAGCTCGACTGCCGCGAACTGCCGGATCATCTGCCGCTGTATCTTGAGTACTTAAGCGTGTTGCCGGAAGCGGAGGCTAAAGAAGGATTGCAGAACGTGGCACCGATTCTGGCGCTGCTGGGTGGGCGTTTGAAACAGCGTGATACGCCGTGGTATCAACTGTTTGACGCCCTGCTACTGCTTGCCGGAAGCCCTCTTTCAAGTGACAGTGTCACTAAACAGGTTGGCACGGAAACCCGCGACGATACCCGACAGGCGCTGGATGCCGTCTGGGAAGAGGAACAGGTGAAGTTTATCGAGGATAACGCCACCGCCTGTGACAGTTCACCGTTACAAAACTATCAACGACGCTTTAGCCAGGACGTGGCACCTCAGTATGTCGACGTCAGCGCGGGAGGCCCGAAATGATACAGTACCTGAACGTCTTTTTTTACGATATCTACCCGTACCTCTGTGGCACGGTGTTTATCCTCGGCAGTTGGCTACGCTATGACTACGGGCAATACACCTGGCGAGCCTCTTCCAGCCAGATGCTGGACAAACGCGGCATGGTGTTATGGTCAAACCTGTTCCACGTCGGCATTCTGGGGATCTTTTTCGGGCACCTGTTTGGCATGTTAACCCCGCACTGGATGTATGCCTGGTTCCTGCCGATTGCGGTAAAGCAGCAGATGGCGATGATCGCCGGTGGGCTCTGTGGCGTGCTGACGCTGGTCGGTGGCGCTGGCTTGCTGGTACGTCGTTTGACCAATCCGCGCATTCGTGCAACCTCCTCCACTGCCGATATCCTGATCCTCTGCGTTCTGCTGATTCAGTGTATCCTCGGCTTAACCACCATCCCATTCTCTGCGCAGCATCCTGACGGCAGTGAAATGCTGAAACTGGTAGGTTGGGCGCAGTCGGTGGTGACCTTCCAGGGCGGCGCGTCTGCGCATCTGGATGGCGTGGCATTGATTTTCCGTGTGCATCTGGTTCTGGGGATGACTATCTTCCTGCTGTTCCCGTTCACACGCCTGGTTCACGTGTGGAGCGCGCCGTTTGAGTACTTTACCCGCCGCTATCAAATAGTGCGTTCACGCCGATAAATCCGCATTGAAATGTCGGGTGACGACACGCCTTATCCGGCCTACAACCAGGCACCGTAGGCCGGATAAGATAGCGATCATCGCCATCCGGCATTTTGCACGTTATGATGCTTCTCCATTCCAGGGAGAACGTTAATGAAACCACAGGTTTACCACGTCGATGCCTTTACCTCGGTACCCTTTCGCGGCAATTCAGCAGGCGTGGTTTTGCATGCTGACGGACTGAGCGAAGCGCAGATGCAACTCATTGCTCGCGAGCTGCGTCATTCGGAAACCGCTTTCCTGCTGACCAGCGACGACAGCGATGTTCGCATCCGCTATTTCACGCCGACGGTAGAAATTCCTATCTGTGGGCATGCTACCGTCGCTGCACATTATGTGCGGGCAAACGTGCTTGGTTTAGGCAACAGTACAGTCTGGCAAACCTCGCTGGCTGGTCGTCATCGGGTGGATATCGAAGCTACCGGGAAAGACTATCGTATCAGCCTTGAGCAAGGCGTACCCGGATTTGAACCTCCGCTGGAAGGGGCTATTCGTGGTGCGATTATCGAGGCCCTACACCTGAGCGAAGACGATATGCTGGCAGGCTTGCCGATTCAGGTTGCTACCACCGGGCATTCGAAAGTGATGATTCCGCTCAAGCCCGAGGTGGACCTCGACGCCCTTTCCCCTGATTTGCAGGCTTTGACAGCCATTAGCCAACAAATTGGCTGTAACGGCTTCTTTCCTTTTCAAATCCGCCCGGGCGAAAACGCCACCGATGGCCGCATGTTTTCGCCTGCAATTGGGATTGTGGAAGACCCGGTTACCGGCAATGCCAACGGTCCAATGGGCGCGTGGTTGGTTCACCATGGGCTGATGGCGCATGATGGGAAAACGTTACGTGTTCAGGGACATCAGGGCCGTGCGCTCGGGCGCGACGGTATTGTTGATGTGACGGTGACTATCCGTGATAACCAGCCAGAAAAAGTCACCATTACCGGTTCGGCGGTGATCCTGTTTCACGCAGAATGGGCGATAGATTTTTAATTGTTCCCGTAGGCCGGATAAGGCGATTACGCCAATCCGGCACTAATCCCGATGCCCCTATTTCCCCGCCTCCGGATGCGTATCAAACGCCGCCATTACCGTCGCCAGCTCATCCTGGGTAAACCCATGCTTCACGTCATCCACGCCCAGGCCAAACCGCTCCTGCAACAAGGCATACAGGCTGGGGACGTCAGGCAGATTAATCTGTTCTACCGCGTGTCCATCCTGATAATGGGTGAAATGAAAATTGGTTAACGTTAATTTCCCGCCGTCAGGCAGATGACGACACATCAGCAAATGATGGCGAAAATGTGATTGCGGCCAGTGAGCGGACCAGAAGTTGCCTATCAGATAATCGCTCTGATGCTGGACGACCAGGTCGAAACGGTACATTGATTGCCAGTGTTCGTGATGACAGAACTGTAGGATCCAGTCTTCACCTTCCTGAATCAACCGATACTCGCCGTGTGGTGTCTTCTGCTCAATGTTCGCCTGCAGACGAATCGGCGCCGTCAGCGTCTGCCCGCCGAAACCAACGTCGGCGATCCACCGCTCTCCCTGCAACTCAACCAGCAACAGACGATGCGTGCGTGGTGGCAGGCTTGACGGGTTCGCCAGTACCACACGTCCGAGCAGACTGCGTACGGTAAAACCGATTTCGCGTAGCGCTCGCTCAAATACTCCGTTCTGTTCAAAACAGTAGCCGCCGCGACGCGCCGTCACCAGCTTCTCCTCCAATGACAAATCGTCAAGCTGCATCTCTCTTGGAAGCAATACATCCAGGTTTTCAAAAGGTATGGCGGCGTTGTGCAGTAAATGCAGCGCCCGTAAGGTTTCAATGTTGACCCTGGCCAAATCTGACCAGCCAATACGGGCAAAATAAGCGGTTAAAAAAGGCGTCATACGGAGTTCCTGTTCGATTAATGCAGTACTTATAGCGCATTTTTAATTTTGCGCCGTCGATTTTGTGCGTTGTTCCTCCAGACGAGGCGACAAAATCTCTAATACCGTTAATATCTATGTTTATTGTGGTGTGTTATCTCTCAGCCAAGGAGCATCCATGAGCCATTTTCGTCCGATCGAATTAAAACATGCCAGTCGGTTGCTAAATCACGGCCCAACGATATTAATCACCAGCCGGGATGAGCATACCGAGCGGCGAAATGTGATGGCTGCCGCGTGGTCAATGCCCGTGGAGTTTGAACCACCGCGGATCGCGATTGTTGTCGACAAGACCGCCTGGTCACGTGAGCTCATTGAACGTAGCGGCAAATTCGGCATCGTTATTCCGGGCGTTGCCGCCGCCAACTGGACCTGGGCCGTAGGCAGCGTTTCCGGTCGTGTGGAAGATAAATTCAACTGCTACGGCATTCCCGTGGTGCAGGGACCGGTACTGGGTTTACCGCTGATTGAAGCAAAATGTCTGGCCTGGATGGAGTGTCGCCTGTTGCCTGCCACTGCGGCACAGGAAAAATATGACACGCTGTTTGGTGAAGTGGTCTCGGCTGCCGCTGATGAGCGAGCCTTCGTGGAAGGACGCTGGCAGTTTGATGATGGCAAGCTCAATACCCTGCATCACCTTGGGGCCGGAACGTTTGTCACCAGTGGAAAAAACATTACTGTAGGTGAATAACGATGTACAAACGGATGGCAGGACTCTCCTGTCATCCTCGATAATTTGCATCCCCCTTAAAAATCAGCCAGATAAAGCATATTCCTTCGCTTTCTTGCTGAATCATTCGCATGAATTATAGTTATT
The DNA here is from genome assembly GCF_030334745.1 of Citrobacter sp. Cb080. NCBI lineage: Bacteria > Pseudomonadati > Pseudomonadota > Gammaproteobacteria > Enterobacterales > Enterobacteriaceae > Citrobacter > Citrobacter sp. Cb080. Next base: position 16,195 of record NZ_JAOWDG010000079.1, read on the forward strand.
CCTGCACTAACTCTAATATCTCTTCAAAAGGCTATCCGTCAACGCAGCACAGCATCCCCCAACTGTACTTATAAAGTGTCAGAGAGGTTTTACGATGCAACTTAATAGAATCGCACAAAGTTTTATACTTGCTGGGTTACTCACATCGTTTGCTGTTCCCGTTATGGCCGCTGAAGCCCCCAAAGACGCAACCGCCGCCACGCAACAAGTCAACAACGCGCTATACAACCAATTGCCATTCTCCGATAACACCGACTTTACCGATGCCCACAAAGGCTTTATCGCTCCGCTCCCGCAGGAAGTGATCAAAGGCGAACAGGGAAATGTTATCTGGAATCCGCAGCAATACGCGTTCATTAAAGAAGGTGATAAAGCGCCGGATACGGTAAACCCAAGCCTGTGGCGCCAGTCCCAGTTGATCAACATCAGCGGGCTGTTTGAAGTAACGGATGGCGTTTACTAGATCCGTAACCTCGATCTGTCGAATATGACCATTATTGAAGGTAAAGAAGGCATCACTGTAGTTGACCCGCTGGTTTCAGCAGAAACGGCTAAAGTCGGGATGGATCTTTACTTTAAAAATCGCGGTCAAAAACCGGTTGTCGCGGTGATTTATACCCACAGCCACGTTGACCATTATGGTGGCGTACGCGGTGTTGTTGATGAAGCCGACGTTAAAGCGGGCAAAGTAAAAATTTATGCGCCAGCCGGATTTATGGAAGCGGCGGTCGCTGAGAATATTATGGCCGGTAACGTCATGAGCCGCCGTGCGAGCTATATGTACGGCAACCTGCTAAAACCTGATGCCAAAGGTCAGGTCGGCGCGGGACTGGGAACCACGACCTCCGCAGGAACCGTTACCCTGATTGCGCCAACGAATATCATTGAGAAAGATGGACAAAAAGAGGTCATTGATGGCCTGACCTATGACTTCATGCTGGCTCCGGGTTCTGAAGCACCTTCGGAAATGCTGTGGTTCATCGAAGAAAAGAAACTGATTGAGTCTGCTGAAGATGTCACTCACACCCTGCATAACACCTACTCTCTGCGCGGGGCCAAAATCCGTGAACCGCTGCCGTGGTCTAAATACATCAACGAAGCGATTGTACGCTGGGGTGATAAAGCCGAAGTACTGATGGCGCAGCACCATTGGCCAACCTGGGGTAATGACAAGGTGGTGGGTCTGCTGAAAAGCCAGCGCGATCTGTATCGATACATCAACGACCAGACGTTGCGCATGGCCAACGAAGGTCTGACCCGCGATGAAATCGCTGCGAACTTTAAGCTGCCGGACTCACTGGCCCATACCTGGGCTAACCGTGGTTACTATGGCTCCGTTAGCCATGATGTAAAAGCGACCTATGTGCTCTATCTTGGCTGGTTTGACGGCAACCCAGCCACGCTGGATGAACTGCCGCCGGAAGAATCTGCGAAGAAATTTGTCGACTATATGGGCGGTGCGGATGCCATTCTGCAAAAAGCACAAGCTGACTATGACCAGGGTAACTACCGCTGGGTGGCTCAGGTAGTGAGCAAAGTGGTGTTTGCCGATCCGAATAATCAGGCCGCGCGTAATCTGGAAGCTGATGCGCTTGAGCAATTGGGGTATCAGGCTGAATCCGGGCCGTGGCGTAACTTCTACCTGACCGGGGCGCAAGAACTGCGTAGCGGCGTGGTCAAAGGCCCAACGCCGAATACTGCCAGCCCGGATACCGTTCGCGCCATGACGCCGGAAATGTTCTTCGATTATCTGGCGGTACATATCAACGGACAAAAAGCGGGCGATGCGAAATCAGTATTTAACATCGACCTCGGCAGCGACGGCGGTAAATACAAGCTTGAGCTGGAGAATGGCGTACTGAACCATACCGCCAATGCCGAAGCGAAAGATGCCGACGCCACGATCACGCTGAATCGCGACACGCTGAATAAAATTATCCTCAAGGAAGTGACGCTGAAACAGGCACAGGACAGCGGAGATGTGAAGATAACTGGCGACGGTGCCAGGCTTGATGCCATGCTCGGCTATATGGATAAGTTCGAGTTCTGGTTCAACATCGTTACACCGTAAGCACAACGAAAACGGGCGGAAAATCCGCCCATTTTGTCTTACATGCTGTAGCCGGGTTTTTTAATCAACCTGGCCATCTGCGGCGCAATCTCCGCATCCCACACGCCCTGCCACGCCTCGGGCTCAATTTCATTAAGCGCCACACTCACTGAACTGTCTTTGCTTTGCAAATGACGAATAATGACGTCGGTAATATCCGCCGCCAGCGCGGATTTTTGTTCGTCGTTCAGGTCGCGAGGAAAACATTTGATATCGACGTGCGGCATAGCAGATTCCTTATTGTTTTGGGATGCAGGTAACTTATGCGGATTCTCGTTCCACCAGGTGAAATCCAACATCAATGATATCGTCTTCACGCGGAATTTGTTCGATACGATCGGCAAGCAGAGAGGCGGCGCGTTGTCCAATAGCCCGTCTGTCGACGCTGACGGTGGTGATGGCAGGTCGGTTACTGGCGGCAAAGTCGAGATCGCCAAAACCGATTACCGCTAATTCCTGCGGCACGCGTAGACCACGGCTTTCGGCTTCCATGATCGCCCCCTGAGCTAACGTATCTGAGCTACAGACGATGACATCAAACGCGCGTTCAGCCAATAGCTGTGCCAACCCGCTACGCCCCAATGCCAGAGAGGCAGGAAGCGGGACATCCACCTGTGCACCAGCCGCAATACCATGACGGCTCAGCGCATCGCACAGTCCTTGTTTACGCTGGCCAGCCCGGCGATCGGCGGTCCATAGCAAACCAGGACGGCGATACCCTTTGTCCAGCAAATAGTCTGCTACCGCCTGCCCGACTTTTTCATGCGAAAACCCCACCAGCATATCGATGGGCGTTGGCGTTAAATCCCATATTTCCACGACCGGGATGGCCGCATTAAGAATCACCTTTTTCAGCTCGGCGGTATGATGGATACCGGTGAGCACTACACCATCCGGGCGACGAGAAAGCAGCGTCGCCACCAGCTCAGCCTCTGTTTGCGGCGTATAACCCGACACGCAAAGCAAGATGTGGTATCCGCGTTCAGCCAGTTCATCGCTTAATGACTGGATGGTATCGACAAACATATTGTTGTTAATTTGTGGGACAACCACAGCAATAAGCTTACTGCGACGCGACGCCAGCCCCCCGGCCAGCGCGTTGGGAATATAGCCAGTGGCGCGTACCGCCTGCATCACTTTTTCTACTGTTCTCGGGCGCACCAGTTGCGGGGTATTCAACGCCCTGCTCACCGTCATGGGCGACAATCCCGCGGTACGGGCAACATCTTCCAGCGTGGGTGCGCGCGGAGGTCTGGGATTTTTCACTGTCGATGCCCTTGTCAAAAATCGCTGATTTATCCTGGCATTATTCATCATGATTTCGGCTATTGCCAGCGCCCCTCTACGATAACGCTGAGAAAACAGCAGCTTAGTTAATTAGCGCCATCTGAAATGATAGCGCCATCATAATGACTTGTGCATTTACCCATAAAGTATTGGAATGTGATGCTGTTTACAAGTTACTGCCCTTTTGTCTCAGTATTTGTGAGCGATTGTTCAAAACGCATTCAATTCGCTGGCGCAATGATTGCCCTAACACTAAAAATGTTAGCGCAATCATTTGTTATCACCAGGAGAGATTAAAATGTCATTAAGTGCGAATTCCGATGCCGTAACGTATGCCAAATCAGCCAATGCAAAAACCGCGGCTGAAACCGGCGACCGTATCGAGTGGGTTAAGCTGTCCCTGGCTTTCCTTCCCCTGGCAACACCCGTGAGCGATGCCAAAGTGCTGACCGGTCGCCAGAAACCCCTAACCGAAGTTGCCATTATTATCGCGGAGATCCGCAGTCGCGACGGGTTTGAAGGCGTTGGATTTAGTTACTCCAAACGGGCTGGCGGCCAGGGAATCTATGCTCATGCCAAAGAAATTGCCGATAACCTGTTAGGCGAAGATCCAAACGATATCGACAAGATCTACACCAAGCTGCTGTGGGCTGGAGCTTCCGTAGGGCGCAGCGGCATGGCGGTTCAGGCTATCTCCCCTATCGATATCGCCTTGTGGGATATGAAGGCCAAGCGTGCAGGGTTGCCGCTGGCAAAGCTATTGGGTGCACACCGGGACTCCGTGCAGTGTTACAACACCTCCGGCGGATTCCTGCATACGCCGCTGGATCAGGTGCTCAAAAACGTCGTTATTTCCCGTGAAAACGGCATTGGCGGCATCAAACTCAAGGTTGGTCAGCCAAACTGCGCCGAGGATATTCGCCGCTTAACCGCGGTGCGTGAAGCGCTGGGCGATGACTTCCCGCTGATGGTCGATGCCAATCAGCAGTGGGATCGAGAAACCGCCATTCGTATGGGACGAAAAATGGAGCAGTTCAATCTGATCTGGATTGAAGAGCCGCTGGATGCCTACGATGTGGAAGGTCACGCCCAACTGGCCGCCGCGCTTGATACCCCGATTGCTACCGGTGAAATGCTGACCAGTTTCCGTGAACATGAACAGCTGATCCTCGGTAATGCCAGTGATTTTGTGCAGCCCGATGCACCGCGTGTGGGGGGAATTTCACCGTTTCTGAAAATTATGGACCTGGCGGCGAAACACGGTCGCAAACTGGCTCCGCACTTTGCCATGGAAGTTCACCTGCATCTGTCCGCCGCTTACCCGCTTGAGCCATGGTTGGAACATTTCGAATGGCTGAACCCGTTATTTAATGAACAGCTTGAGCTACGCGATGGGCGGATGTGGGTTTCCGACCGTCACGGCCTGGGGTTCAGCATCAGCGAGCAGACACGTCGCTGGACGCAATTAACCTGCGAGTTTGGTAAACGTCCTTAATTTATTTGGCGGGTAAGTAATACCCGCCCTCTTCCCTACAGAAACGCTCTCAACCTTATGAAAGGAGTGGGTGATGAACACAATAATAAAGCGCACAAAAGTGCGTTACGGTATTTTGATATTTCTGTTTCTTGCCACCGTATTTAATTACGCCGATCGCGCGACGTTATCCGTCGTGGCTCCGATTATGAGCAAAGAATTAGGTTTTGATCCCGAAGCAATGGGGCTGGCCTTTTCTGCCTTCGGTATTTCTTATGTCATTATGCAATTGCCTGGCGGCTGGCTACTTGATCGCTACGGTTCTCGTCTGGTATACGGCTGCGCCCTGATTGGCTGGTCGCTGGTGACCATGTTTCAGGGCACCATTTATCTGTATGCCAGTCCACTTGTGGTATTGATTATCTTACGTTTACTGATGGGTGCCATTGAGGCTCCGGCCTTTCCTGCCAACAGCCGATTAAGCGTGCAGTGGTTTCCTAATAACGAACGAGGATTTGTCACCTCAGTTTACCAGGCCGCGCAATATATCTCGTTAGGGGTAATTACACCGTTAATGACGATTATTTTGCATAATCTCAGCTGGCACTTTGTTTTTTATTACATTGGGGCGATTGGCGTTATTCTTGGCATCTTCTGGCTGGTAAAAGTCAGAGATCCTATGCATCATCCGAAGGTAAACCAGCAGGAAATTGACTATATCCGGGAAGGCGGTGGCGAACCGTCGCTGGGAAATAAAAAAGAGCCACAGAAGATTACCTTTGCGCAAATAAAAAGCGTCTGCGTCAACCGCATGATGATTGGCGTTTACATCGGGCAGTTCTGCGTGACGTCAATCACCTGGTTCTTCCTGACCTGGTTTCCTACCTATCTGTATCAGGCTAAAGGAATGTCGATCCTTAAAGTGGGGTTTGTCGCCAGTATTCCTGCTATTGCCGGTTTTATCGGTGGATTGTTAGGGGGCGTTTTTTCAGACTGGCTATTAAAATGCGGCTACAGCCTGACGGTTGCTCGTAAGCTGCCCGTTATCTGCGGAATGTTACTTTCCTGTGTCATCGTTATCGCTAACTACACCTCGTCAGAATTTGTGGTTATCGCGGCGATGAGTCTGGCATTTTTCGCTAAAGGCTTTGGCAATCTGGGGTGGTGCGTACTTAGCGATACTTCACCAAAAGAAGTGCTCGGCATTGCTGGCGGCGTATTCAATATGTGCGGCAATATGGCGAGTATTATCACGCCGCTGGTGATCGGCGTCATTCTGGCGAATACCCAGTCCTTCGATTACGCCATTCTGTACGTCGGTTCGATGGGGCTGATTGGCCTGATTTCTTATCTGTTTATCGTGGGGCCACTGGATCGTATTACGCTGAGCCCGTCCGTCGCGTAATGTAAGCTTATGGCGATAGTTCGCCCGCTGTTCCGGGATTTGCACTCCTGCGGAACAGCGTTTTTTTTTCAAATAATCTTATTATTTTTCAGTACAGTACGCAGTCGCGGGTGCTGGCAAACCGCGTCAGCGATGGCGCTGATATTGGGCGTGTTGTCCTGAAACCAGTCATGCCCTGGCCCCCAGGTGCGCATAACGGCAATATAAACGTCCAGCAGTGTTAGCTGATCGCCAAACGCGTACGGCTCAGCGCTTAGCTGGTCGTTCAGCCACATATAAAGCGATTTGCGGTACTCAATACAGTTCTTTTTTAACTGCGCCGCGGCGTCTGGTACCCAGCGTTGTGGATAATCGGCATAGGTAAACGTTGGATAGACATTTGCCACCAGCCATATCAACAGACGCTGAAACTGCTGGCGCTCAGCGTGCCCAACGGGTGGCGCAAGTTCAGGACAACGATCGAGGATCATCAGGGCGATGGCCGCCGTTTCCGTCATCACGTTACCATTTTCCAGTATCAGTGTGGGCACCTGGCACAGCGGATTCATTTTTTTAAGCAACTCCCGCGAAGGCCCGTCGCGGTCAAAACCATCCACATCAATAAAGCTGTAAGGGATCTCCGCCAGTGTGAGCATCACTTCACTGATGGCCGATCCCCAGCCCGGCACCCCATAGACCTTAATCATGCTGCAACCCCCCAAAGTTAAAACCCTAAGTGTAGAGCAGCATTCGTCAGTCTATGCAGACCAGCCTATCTTTCCCTGCAAGTTCACAGCACTTTCGACAAGAATTGCTGGGTGCGCGTGTGGCGTGGATGATTCAGCACCTGCTCGCTGCTGCCCTGTTCGACAATTTTGCCATCGACCATAAACACCACCTGATCCGCCACTTCCCGGGCGAACCCAATCTCGTGCGTCACCACAACCAGCGTGGTTCCCGACTGCGCCAGTGCTTTGATAACATCCAGAACTTCGCCTACCAGTTCAGGATCCAGCGCTGAAGTGGGTTCATCAAACAGCATAACGCGTGGATTTAGCGCCAGCGCACGGGCTATAGCGATACGCTGCTGCTGACCGCCGGAGAGATGACGCGACCAGGCACCGGCTTTATTACGCAAGCCAACGGCATCAAGCAGAGTTAATGCCCGCTCGGTGGCGGCTTTACGCGATGCCAGACCGTGCGCAATGGGCGCTTCAATCAAATTCTCCAGCACTGTTAAGTGCGGGAACAGATTAAAATTCTGGAACACATAGCCGACGTTAACGCGCTGGCGCAAAATTTCCGCCTCTTTCAACTCATACAGCTTGTCTCCCTGCCGACGATAACCAATGTAATCGCCATCGATTTGAATAAACCCTTCATCGACGCGCTCCAGATGGTTGATCGTCCGCAAGAGTGTGGATTTTCCTGAACCGGACGGGCCAAGAATAACCGTTACCGTTCCGGGAGGGATCTCTAGCGACACATTATCCAGCGCTTTGTGGCGACCGAAGTATTTGCTGACGCCGGTAATGGAAATATGGCCTTCAGGCGAGTGGGACATGGACGGCCTCCTGCTGCGGACGTTGACGGTTGCGTTTTTCTGCACGGCTCACCCGGGCGGTATTGATTGCGGAACGTCGCTCGCTGCGGGCCAGCGCGCGTTCGACCAGGTGCTGAATTAACGACAGAACGCTGGTGATCACCAGATACCACACCGCACCCACCATCAACAGCGGGATCACTTCCTGCGTGCGGTTGTAGATCATCTGGATGGTGTAGAACAGCTCTGGCATTGCCAGCACGTATACCATCGCCGTCCCTTTCGCCAGACTGATGATTTCATTGAAGCCAGCAGGCAAAATGGTGCGCAGCGCCTGCGGCAGAATAATTCGCAGCGTACGTCGCCATGCGGGTAAGCCCAGCGCTGCCGCTGCCTCGTACTGGCCGTGGTCAACCCCTAAAAATCCACCACGAATAATTTCAGCGGTATAGGCGCTTTGCACCAGCGTCAGGCCAACCACCGCGGTGGAAAACTGGCCGAGCACATTGATGGTCTCAAAACTGCCCCATTGAATGGGAGTAAACGGAATACCAATCGCCAGCGTGTCGTACAAATAGGAGAAGTTGTACAAAACGATGAGCACCACAATCAGCGGTAACGAACGAAACAGCCAGATGTATCCCCATGCCAGACCGTTCAGTAGCCAGGAAGATGAAAGCCGTGCCAGCGCCAGCAGACCACCGATGATAATACTCAACAGCGTACCGATAAGCGTCAGTAGCAGAGTTTGCCCAAGGCCGGACAAGATAACCGGATCAAAGAACCAACGGGCAAACACGCCCCATTCCCAGCGCGGATTAAACGCCACGGACTGGATAATCACCGCCAGGACAAACAAGGCAATGACTGCTCCTGCGGTGCGCATAGGATAGCGCGCCGGTACGACTTTAATACTCTCCGTCGTTTTCATCTTCTCTCCTCAGGCTATTCTGGCCTGACCGGCGATGGTCAACAGTTTGGTAAAGCGCAGCCGGCCATCAAACGGTGGCAGGCTGTACTCTTCGGGATCGCGCGCTGTATCAAATTGCGGATCGTAGCCTTGGCTTAAATAAAGTCGCACGGCCTCCGGCTGGCGAAATCCCGTGGTCAGATAAATCCGGCTGTAGCCCGCCAGCAGCGCCCTGCGTTCCAGCTCCTGCACCACGCGCGCCGCCAGCCCCTGCTGACGCAGGCTGCTTTTCGTCCAGATGCGCTTAATCTCGGCGGTGTCTTTGTCGTAAGGTTTGTAGGCCCCGGTGGCGATAATCTCGCCGCTGCGCTCCAGTACCACGAAAAGTCCCTGCGGTGCCAGATACCATTCGGTCAGCTCCACTTCAGCGTCGCGAGAAAAATAATCGCCATAGCGGGCGGCATATTCACCGAACAGACCGTTCAAAATTGGCTGCAGCTCGCTGGCTTCAGGTGAGACCACGCGAAATTGATCGCTCACGATGACCTCCTTAGTCGCCTAAACCGGCCGGGTTGATTTCAGATTGCGGAATACGCTCCACCCCTTCTCCCCAGCGGTTCAGCACCTTGTCATAGTCGCCGTTGCCAATTACGCCGTTGAGGGCGGTTTGTACCGGCAGAACCAGACCGCTGTCCTTTTTCAGCGTCACAGCGATGTGTGCCGCTTTTGGCCAACCGCCATCAACGCTGCCCACCCGTTGCGTTTTTCCGTTGAGTGCAGCTTTCCACGCGCCGATAACGTTAGGACCGAAGTAAGCATCGGCACGGCCTGACTGCAGGGCCAGGGTTTGCGCGGCATCATCTTTGGTATACACCGGCGTAAACGGCTGCAACCCTTTCTTCACGTTCTCATCGTTCCAGGCGAGCAGGATGGCTTCCTGATTTGTCCCCGAACCGACGATGATGCGCAGACCGGCGATATCTTCTGCCTGCTCGATTTTCTTCAGCTTACTGCCGGTTTTGACGTAGAAGCCAAGGGAGTCCTTACGATACGTCGCGAAATCGAATTTCTCTTTGCGGGCTTTGGTGACGGTAATATTGCTGATCGCGGCATCATATTTGCCGGACGTGACGCCCAGCGGCCAGTCTTCCCATGACGTGGGCACGACGTTGAGTTCCAGCCCCAGACTGTCAGCCACCAGACGAGCGATGTCCGCCTCGCTGCCGATCAGTGTCTTATTGTCATCGGCAAAGACGGTCAGCGGCGGCTGGCTTAACCCGGCAATCGCCACGGTGAATTTACCCGGTACGGCCAGGTGCAGGTTCGCGGGCAACTGCGCAATCGCCTGCGGATTTTTTGCCGTATTAATTGGCGTTTTATTGGCTTCCAGGCTTACGCCCGTACCGTTAATAGTCACATCATTTGCCCAGACGTTAGCGCTGAAAGCCAGTGACAGCGCGAGGAAGACTGATTTTTTCTGCATAGCGTTTTTCTCTTATTGTGTGAATTGGTTTGCAGGTGTCGCGAGTCCCAGGCTTGCGCGCAGGGTCGTACCGGGATATTCATGGCGGAACAGGCCACGCGCCTGAAGCACGGGGACAACCTGTTCGACAAAACGCGGGAAGGTATCTGGCGTTCCCCCCTGGATAATAAAACCGTCTGCGGCTTTTTCGTCGAACCACTGCTGAAGACCATCGGCAACCTGTTGCGGCGTACCGCTGAAACGTGGGCGTGGACTGGCCGCTTCCAGAGCAACCTGGCGTAGCGTTAAGCCACGCTCACGCGCGTTGCGTTTGATCTCATCAGTCGTACTGCGAAAGCTGTTTTGTCCAAGGGAACCCAAATCCGGGAACGGTGCGTCCAGTGGATATTGGGCGAAATCATGATGTTCAAAATAGCGGCCCAGGTAGTTCAGCGCGTCGGTAATAGAGACCAGCGCAGCGGTAGTCTGATACTGCTGCTCAACATCCTCTGCGCTGTCGCCAACAATCACGCTGACGCCCTGGAATATATGCAGTTGTTCGGGATGTCGCCCGGCGTAGGCCAACTGGCTTTTTACATCCTGATAGAACTCTTTGGCCTCCGCCAGCGACTCCTGATGGGTAAAAATAGCATCGGCATGCTGCGCCGCTAATTTCTTACCATCCTGTGAGGCGCCCGCCTGGAATATAATCGGACGGCCTTGTGGCGTGCGCCCAATATTTAACGGCCCTGCGACCTGAAAATAATCTCCATGATGGTTAAGCGTGTGCAGTTTTTGCGGATTAAAAAACTCTCCGCTTGCCTTATTACGGGTAAAAGCATCGTCTTCCCAGGAATCCCACAGTCCTTTCACTACCTGTAAATATTCATCGGCGATACGATAACGCAAGGCATGTTCTGGATGCTGGGCACGGGAATAGTTCTTTGCCGAACCCTCCAGAGGTGATGTGACCACGTTCCATCCGGCTCGCCCCTGGCTGAGATGATCAAGGCTGGCGAACTGCCGTGCGGTAGTAAACGGCTCGCTGTATGACGTGGATACCGTGCCAACCAATCCCAGATTTTGGGTAATGCTGGCCAAAGCAGATAATACCGTCAGCGGCTCAAAGCGATTTAAAAAGTGTGGGATTGATTTTTCATTAATATACAGACCATCGGCGACAAAAATAAAATCCAGCTTCCCTTTTTCCGCAATAAGCGCCGTCTCTTTGACAAAATCAAAATTAATACTGGCATCGGCCTGTGCCGCCGGATGACGCCATGCGGACATATTTCCCGCTGCGCCATGCAGAATAGTGCCGAGCCGTAGTTGCCGATTTTCAGCCATAATAACCCCTACCCAACAGGTAAACTTAAAGATGTGCGAATGCCGTTTTTGCTAACTGTGCAAAGTAATGCGCGGCAGGTTCAATTAAACGTTCGTCCGGATTAAAGCCCGGGTGATGTAATCCGTATTCACTGGCGCTGCCAATACTGACAAATGCCCCAGGCGTATTTTGCAGATAGACAGCAAAATCCTCGCCGCCCATATGCAGGTCGGCATGGTGGGTGGTGTAGCCTGATTGTTTCGCCACGGCGGTGGCGATATCGGCCCAACGTGCATCGTTTACCAACGCGGTCGGCCCCGCATGCCAGATAACGTCGATTTGTGCGCCAAAGGCGTGGGCAAAACCGGCGGCGATGTCATTAACCCGTGCTTTAACCTGCTGCTGCACCGAAGTCCGGTGCGTTCTGAGCGTCCCTTCCAGCTCAACGGATTCTGGCAACACGTTCCATGTATTTCCTCCCTGAATACGGGTCACGCTAAGCACAACTGAATCCAGTGTGTTAACGTCGCGACTGGCAACGCTTTGCAACACCGTGACCAGTTGGCTGGCGAGCAGGATGGCATCTCTGCCTTCATGCGGACGCGCCGCATGTGCGCCCTTGCCATTAATACGCAGCACGAAGCGATCGACGTTGGCATAGAACGCGCCGCCGCGTGTGGCAAATTCCCCCACTGGTAAACCTGGCTCATTGTGCATGCCAAAAATAGCCGCAACGTTGTGCAGCGCACCGGCGCGGATCAGCGTTTTTGCGCCACCGAAACTCTCTTCAGCGGGCTGAAACAAAATACGTACTCGACCCGGTAAGTGTGTTTCCTGTTGTTTAAGCAGCAGCGCGGCGCCCAGCATGACGCTGGTGTGGACGTCATGCCCGCAGGCATGCATCACTCCCGGAGTGAGGGAGCGAAACGGCACATCGGCGCTTTCTTCTATCGGTAGCGCATCGATATCCGCTCGCAGCGCGATGACATCTTCTCCCTGCCCGATTTCCGCGACCAGACCGGTTTTCAGGTCGAACGGCAAAATCTCGACGTCCGCTGCGTGCAGCCAGGCGTGAATGCGCGCCGTCGTTGCCGACTCTTGCAGGGAAAGCTCCGGGTGCTGGTGTAATTCACGACGCCAGTTGATAAGCGTTGAGGCCAGAGTCATCAGAGCACCTCCACGGCGTTATGGGCTTGCGCCAACAACCGCAGCGATGTCAGACGCGCGTGACCTTCCGCCACTGGCGTGTCGATAATGAACTCCTCAATGCCAAATTGCGTATGCAGGGCATTCAGCTTCGCCATCACCTCCTGAGCCGTGCCGTGTAACAACGCCTGCTCACGACGCGCGATTTTGCGTGGCGGACTGCCGGCCTGCGCGGCGAATGCCAGCGCCTGCTCTTCACTGGCTACCGTGACACGTTGACCATTCTCCAGCTCCACGCCCCAGATTTGCACGTTTTCCGCAAGCTGCGCGGCGGTATCGTTACTGTCAGCCACAATCACCTGGACGGCAACTATCGTTGGACGTGCGCTGTGGGTCTGCCAGAAGGACAAAACGTCACGCAATAACGCGCGGTCACCGTTGAGGTGTGCCGCGAAGATAAAATGCCAATTAAATTGCGCTGCTAACTGTGCGCTTTGCACACTGGCTCCCAGGACAAACCCTTCCGGCGGTATCGGTGGGATTGGCGTCGGAAATACCGTTTCCCCGCTTTCCGTGCCGCTCAGCGTTAGCCAGTCGTTAAGCTGGGAAAGTTGGTCGGCAAAACTGCCTTTTTCATCCTGATGCACTCCTTGCTGTAGTGCCTGAGTCGACAGTGGTAAGCCGCCAGGGGCTTTCCCTACGCCGAGATCGACACGCCCGGGTGCCAGCGAGGCCAGAAGATTGAAGTTTTCCGCCACTTTGTACGGGCTGTAATGTTGCAGCATCACGCCACCGGAGCCTACACGAATACGCTGGGTTTGCCCGAGGATCCAGGCAATCACCAGCTCCGGTGATGGGCTGGCCAGCTGTGGCGTATTATGGTGTTCCGCGATCCAGAAACGATGGTATCCCCACTCTTCTGCCCGCTGCGCCAGACGTAACGTCCGGGCAAGCGCAATCGCGGCGGTTTCACCTTCCCCGAGGGGGCTTTTATCCAGAATACTCAGGCGATATGACATGTTACGGGCCTATGCTTGTTAACATGTCATTATTATTAAATTATCAGATAACCATGCAGAAACATTTAATTCACATTTGCTCAGCTAAAAAGTAGATAACCAGCCCTGACGCTGTCAGGGTTAAAGTTCGGATCGCCTTGTACTGGTCGGAACACGAAACTGAAAACACGCGGAATGTATGGCCTACAAAATATAATAGGGTCGTTGGTCTCACGGGAATAACATCCAAATCATTTCATGCCAGTTTTCTTTTTACGAAAACGTTTTTTAACGCGATTTACGTTAAGTCAGGTTAAATGACTTAAAACGTTATGCGGTTGTATAAAATGTTTCAGTTTTATGACCCTGAATGAATATTCCACAGAGATTTTTTAATTTAAATACTTCCACAGAAATGATGATTAGTAGAGAATGCAGCGTTTCTTATTAAAACGGTTTAAAACGGCTTTTTAATATTCCTCCCGATTTTATTGCGGGAATTTTTGTATGGATTATACATATCATTATGGGGCCTCTATGAAAAGTAACATGCCCGTTACACAAATTGAGCACGCACTTAACGACAAAGCGACGCTGCTTTCAACGACGGATAAAGAAAGTCATATTACCTACGCTAACTCTGCTTTTATCGATGCCAGCGGATTTAACGAAGATCAATTAATGGGCGAAGCGCATAATATTATTCGCCATCCTGACATGCCTCCCGCTGCATTCGCTGATATGTGGTACACGCTACAGCAGGGAGACAGCTGGACGGGTATGGTGAAAAACCGCCGCCAAAATGGTGACCATTACTGGGTTCGCGCCAACGTTACGCCGGTCTGGCACAATGAAAAACTCACCGGTTACATCTCAGTGCGTACCGTTCCTTCGCGTGATGAAATAACTCACAGCGAAAGTTTATACCAAAAAATGAATAGTCAGCAGTTTAAAAGCTTTCGACTTTTTAAAGGGATTATCATTCGTCGCGGCTTATTGGCATGGACCTCCATGTTTAAATGGCTGAATATCAGCCAGCGCGTCAATTATTCTTTAGGGGTGACGGCCCTGCTCGCTTTGTTATTTATCTTCGCCCCGTTTAATCCCTTTATTCAGTCGGGTGGCTTGCTGGTGTTATTTCTGGCGTTGGCTATTTACCTTAAGTATCAAATTTGTCAGCCAGTTAATACGCTCCTGACGCAAATGAAGAAAGTGGTGTCCGGACGTAAACCTGATAACTGTCATTTAAATCGGGTGGATGAGATCGGAATGCTAATGCGACTGGTTAATCAGTCCGGGCTTAATCTGAATTCTCTGGTCGATGACGTCAGTACGCAAATTTCCGGTATTCGCGCTATCAGTCAGCGGGTGTCAAAAGAAGGTACGGCGCTGCATCAGCGTTCAGAAGAAACCTCTGCCGACCTGCAACAAACCGCTGCGGCCATTGAAGAAATTGGTAGCGCGGTACAGCAAACCGCTGAGACGGCGGCACATACCATGACCATGGCCGATAAAACCAGCGCCAACGCTGCAGAAGGCGGCGATATCATGAAACAAACTATCGCCATGATGCAGGCGATATCGCGTGACAACGGGCAGATCGTTGACATCATTGGCGTGATCGACAGCATCGCCTTTCAGACCAATATTCTGGCGCTCAATGCCGCGGTTGAAGCCGCGCGAGCCGGGGAATCCGGGCGTGGCTTCGCCGTTGTCGCGGCAGAAGTCCGCAATCTGGCCCAACACTCGGCGTCTGCGGCAAAAGAGATCAAACAGCTTATTGAGAAGAACGTCGCCAATGTTAATAGCGGCGTCAAAATGGTGGAGCAAACGGAAACGCATCTCACCGGGATGATTGGGGATGTACTGCAGATGTCGATGATGATCAAAGACATTAGTCTGGCCACGCGTGAGCAAACCCAGGCTTTGGATCTGATTAACGATTCAATTTCACGCGTTGGCACCATGACACACAATAATGCCGAGATGGTGGAGCGCGTCACCGACGCCACCGCCGATCTGACCCAGCGTTCATCACGCTTACAGCAGGCCGTTCAGGTCTTTGGCGTATCGGCATAACGTTACGGCGCTTATTGGGTGAATGTCTCGATAAGCGCACTCCTCTACATGGGGCTCTACGCCGGAACCGCCGAAATTTCCGGTCCGTTGCTTTTAGTGATCTTTCGGTACCTCAATGACTCCATCAGCAATGCCCTGAGCCAGCCTTTCGATCCATTTTGCAAAGCGAAATATCCAGGGTATTGCAGGCATCTGGACTTTTGAAGCGCTGTCCATCACCCGTTTAAAGGCATCCATATAGTCATAACAGCCCTGCAATAATTGAGCATCACCATTATCATGAACTATCTTCGCTAACTGCTGTTGTTCAGCAGTTAAGTCGACCATTTTCTTTCCTCCTTTGGTGCCCCTCGTCATCAGGCACAACAACGATCGTTCCATGAGTCTCGATAGATAATATTACCCTCCATATACTTCCAGGTAATCGCCTCATAACGCAACTCGAGCGTTTCAAGGTGAGTACTACTCATACCGTTAGGTGACAGGTATGGCGCAACCGTTGTGAACTTGACGTTTTCCAGAATGATATTGAAATACTCCGCCTCGATGCCCGATTCCAGGATACGGTACATCTTGATTGTCGCCTTCTTCATGGTTCGGCCTTCACAGACAGCGCGGTACAGGAGCGGTGTTGTCTGATCAAATTCCTTCACTATCGTGATCGGGCTATGAACGCGCGTCCCTGTAAGTTTGCCCCAATTGGGGTCTACTGGAATGGTTACGCCGTGCGAAAATGATTTTAATTCGATGGAACCCAAACGCAGGGGCATTAAACAACTGCCAACAATCGGCGATCCATTTTCATCTTCAAGCCATAAATGAGCGGGAGTAGACATATAATTTCCTTATCAGTGATGATTTAAGTAACTGTGATATTAACGCTGTCACCATTTACAGTAACGCGTGAAAATAACAATCATAACTATGGCGAATACGCCTGTAGGCCAGACAGGGCTGTCAGGGAAAAAATATCCCTGGAGCAATGCGAAAATAATCGTAAAAATGACAGGTCCGTACAGCGATGATAAAAACCTGAGCTGCCACAGTAGAAATTTCTTTAGTGATCGAATCATGGTTATCTGATCATCCGGGTGATGATATGTGCTATACCGGAATCAGATGACCATTGCGCTTCAATTGCGCCCGCGCGCTCAAATACCGGTTCAATCAGGAAATACATCATATCCAGTTGTTGCATGTAAAGTGCAGAGTAATAAGCTGGATACTGGACGTGTAGACGACGAGCACTATCCGCCGCTTTCTGAACCAAGCCGTACGTGGCCACAACCCCCGCAGTCGTACCCGCTGCACGTCCCGTAAGAGCACTGAGTTGCATACTTAGATGCAATCCGATACGGACGCTGGTAGCGACCGCTAAAGCGTACCCCGCACCGGTAAGGGTGCTGGCCGCGATATGAACATTTACAGCCATAAGTGCTTTTTTAATATGCTCTAATTGGGCATTAGTTTTGTATTTGAATACTTCTTCAAAGTAGACACGAAGCATTTCATAGACAACGTCACCATGCTGGATAATGCGAATAACAGCATTCCTGAAGCGCAGATCCTCCGTTTTTTGCTGCTGGCAAACATCATTATATTCATCGGTAAAGCAGGACGTGTAATACAGCAGACGGGTAGCGCCCTTTCCCAAGGTTTCAACTTGATTTGTAACCTGCTGACCGACGGCAGAAACTGCATGATCGAGCTTTAATGCAAGGATCCTGTTAGCCTGTAGGTAACTGATGACTTCATTGTTGTTGTACATAACCGCTCCATGCTAATTTCATTACATCCAGTTTTTCATTACTTTTCTCGGGAAAGCGTCCGATAAAAGGATTCGTCAGCATATAAAAAATGCCTGATCCAGCCTGCGGGCAGATTGTTCTGGACCTTATCACACGCGAAAAAAGCAATCTTGATCGCATCGTCGCCACGCCGGGGCTGAAGGAAATGAGGCAGGGAACGCTGATCCGCAAGTTATGTACATATACAACGGCCAACCCGACAAGACAGGCGATATTTGAATACGATCGGCTGGTTCGCAGTATTTACACGCTGAAGTATCTGCGTGACCCGCAGTTGTAACGCAATATCCGTCGCTCCCAGAATCGCGTTTAATCTTATCACCAGTTACGTGCATCAGTCGCCAAAGTCGGCGGTAAGAAAGAGTTAACAGGGAAAAATGATACTGAAACGGACATCAGTACCCAGTGTGGGCGATTGATCTCCAATGCGATCATTTATTACAACTCCGTGTTCCTGTCACGTTTGCTGGAGAGACTGGAAGCCGAAGATAATACCAAAGGCGTCGAGGCGCTGACCCGGATATCACCGATGGCCTGGCAGCACATTTTACTGAACGGGCATTACACCTTCCAGAGCAGCAATGAACTTATCGATCTGGATACTCTTGTTGCCGGACTTAAACTGGGTTTCGGCGGTTCCGGCGTAGAACCTCTACAGGTATAAATGCCCTTCTCCTTTACTGGCTGAATCGAGGCCACACCGCGCCAGTACCGGCTGCATAAAAATGCTGAATTCTTGTTACCGGGGCTTTGCGGAACCAATCAATTGAATGTAGGATGCTCGGCCGGCAGTTTTCCCCCGTAACACAATGAAGGGTAAGGCTGTTTTCGCCGCAGCAGGTGCGGCAAAAAGGATGTTGTATTTTTGTCAGGTCAACAGGAATCGTAATGAACACAAACAACACGCAAGCCGCGGAACAACATGCGGCGAAACGACGCTGGTTGAATGCTCACGAAGAGGGGTATCACAAAGCGATGGGCAATCGACAGGTACAAATGATCGCCATTGGCGGCGCAATTGGTACCGGGTTGTTTTTAGGGGCAGGCGCACGCCTGCAGATGGCCGGCCCGGCTTTGGCGCTGGTCTATCTGGTATGCGGTATTTTTTCGTTCTTTATACTGCGCGCGCTCGGCGAACTGGTTTTACATCGCCCTTCCAGCGGTAGCTTCGTTTCCTACGCCCGTGAATTTTTAGGTGAGAAAGCCGCCTATGTGGCTGGCTGGATGTACTTCATCAACTGGGCGATGACCGGCATTGTCGATATCACCGCGGTGGCGTTGTATATGCACTACTGGGGCGCGTTTGGCGACGTGCCGCAGTGGGTGTTCGCCCTCGGCGCGCTGGCTATTGTCGGCACCATGAACATGATCGGCGTGAAGTGGTTCGCGGAGATGGAGTTTTGGTTTGCGCTCGTTAAGGTACTGGCAATTGTGATTTTCCTGGTGGTAGGTACCGTTTTTTTAGGTACCGGAAAGCCGCTGGATGGTAACGCCACGGGTTTTCACCTGATTACCGACAACGGCGGCTTCTTCCCGCATGGCCTGCTGCCTGCGCTGGTACTGGTACAGGGTGTGGTTTTCGCCTTTGCCTCTATTGAACTGGTGGGTACCGCCGCCGGTGAGTGCAAAGATCCGCAAACGATGGTGCCGAAAGCAATCAATAGCGTTATCTGGCGTATTGGTCTGTTTTATGTGGGTTCTGTCGTGCTGCTGGTTCTGCTACTGCACTGGAACGCCTATCAGGCGGGGCAAAGCCCGTTTGTGACCTTCTTTTCCAAACTGGGCGTGCCGTACATTGGCAGTATCATGAATATTGTGGTGCTCACCGCGGCGCTTTCCAGCCTTAACTCAGGGTTGTACTGCACCGGGCGTATTTTACGCTCCATGTCGATGGGCGGTTCGGCACCGAAATTCATGGCTAAAATGAGCCGTCAACAGGTGCCCTGGGCCGGGATCCTCGCCACGCTGGTCGTGTATGTCGTCGGGGTATTCCTGAACTATCTGGTGCCGTCACAGGTGTTTGAGATCGTGTTGAACTTCGCGTCACTGGGCATTATTGCGTCGTGGGGATTTATCATGGTCTGTCAGATGCGTCTGCGCCGGGCCATAAAAGAAGGTAAAACGGCAGACGTCAGCTTTAAACTGCCGGGCGCACCGTTTACCTCGTGGTTAACGCTGCTGTTCCTGGTGAGCGTACTGGTATTGATGGCGTTTGACTATCCAAACGGCACCTATACCATCGCGTCATTACCGCTGATTGCCATCCTGCTGGTCGCGGGCTGGTTCGGCGTGCGTAAACGCGTTGCAGAGATCCACCGCACCGCGCCATAACGGCAGAAGGCCTGACAGGTTAATCCTTCAGGCCTTCTTTTTTAGTTCGCTTCAATCAACTGCGCTACGTCGTTGCTGTTAATTTCCCGCGCATTCCCATCCTGATCGGTATAGCTGGTCATTCCCGTGTCTTTATCCAGTTTTGGCTTACCCTGGGTGGTGATGGTTTGTCCGCTTTTGGTCGTCATAACGTAATCGGTGGTGCATCCTGCCAATGTAAACAGCATTACGCCTGCACAAAGACAGATAAATGGCTTTTTCATGGTATTCCCGTGTTATTCAGTTAGCCGTTGAGGGCGTAGTGTAAGTCCCTGAAGTAGGTCAGGCTACTGGCGGGGTGTAACGAGGCGTATCGGGGGATTTAGAGAAGTGACAGGAGGGGTTTCCCCCTCCGGTTAATTACAGCGCAATACGAATAACATCGTCCGGCTGGGTGGCTTCCTGCTCGCGGGTGGACTTCTGTTTCACGCTCACGTACAGGGTTTTACCGTCGGCGGAGAGCGCCAGGCTATTCGGGAATGTTGGGGTCTCGAACGTTTTAACGACTTTATAGCTTTTCGCGTCGATCACGCTCACTTTGCCGGCCTGACGATGGGTCACGTAGGCCTCGTTACGCGCCGGGTTAAACAACACGGCCAGGGATTCCGGCGCGGCGACTTTTGCCAGGACGTTGCCATTACGGGTGTCGATTACCAGCACTTCCGCCGCTTTAGAGTCGGTGACAAAGGCGCGGTTGCCCGCCGTGTCCAGGCTCAGGTTGATGAAGAAATGCTCTTTTCCATCATCCAGCAGCTTTTTACGGCTGAGAATTTTGTTGGTGGTGGTATCGATGGTGATGAATTCACCGTCCGCATTGGCGGTGTACAGGCGTTTAGCCTTGCTGTCGACAGCCAGAGCGGTGCTCATTTTGCCGGTATTTTGAATGGTGTCCTTCAATGTAATGGCATCACCGTCCACCACCCAAATCACGCTATCTTTACCAATACCGCTAATGTATACCGTGTTGGTGACGTCATCGGCGACCAGCTCACGCGGCTGAAGTGGGCGAACGTCTTCAGAACGCTTACGCGCATCCAGCACCAGACGTCCTTTCACCGCGCCCGTTTTGGCATCCATTGCCGTCACCGCGCTGTTTACCGTGTTGCCGAACCACAGCGTTTGCGTGGCGTTGTTGATGGTGGCGCCAAACGGTTTGAGATCGTTATGAATAACCTGAGTCACTTCGAGGGTGACCGGGTCAAGACGGTAAACCACCCCGCCGGTATCCAGTTTGCGGCTCTGCGAAGTCGCCAGCCACAGCGCGTTCTCTTGCTGACTGTATGCCATTTCATAGGCGCCTTTGCCCACGGCTTTGCGCAGCAGTTCTTCTGCAGCCTGCGTAGTAAAAGATGATGCAACGAGCAGTGAACCTAACAGTAAAGAACCACGCAGACGCGGCGAAAACAGATGACGTAAAGACATGACGACTCCCTTTGATAAATTCGTTTGTTACTGCTTCACATAGCTTCAATGAGCAAAATCATGGTTTTGCCCTTTTTAAGAATGAGAATAGTAATCATTATTTATCTCAAAGTGGAGCACTTCTTCACATATTGACTACAATCGTTGTCATTGCCCGAAAAATTAGCGCAATTCAGCAGCGCTAAAATTCATCTTTTATAAAAAAATTCACGCGCTTATCGCTGGTGTTACGGCGTAAGCATCATTAACTGGCCTTGTTCATGACGATTTTTTCAGCCCGCTACACTGCACTTCCTGTTTATTTACTGCCTGTCTTCCTCTCGCCTTATGCCGTGGCAGAAAGTGAGATAAACGATCAAACGCTGATCGTTAGCGCGACACCACAGTCCATTTCTGAACTGGACACCCCTGCCGCCGTCAGCGTCGTTGACGGAGAAGATATGCGTCTGGCAACGCCGCGAATTAACCTGTCTGAATCCCTGACCAGCGTCCCTGGGCTACAGGTGCAAAATCGGCAGAACTACGCCCAGGATCTCCAGTTGTCGATTCGCGGATTTGGTTCGCGAACCACTTATGGCATCCGCGGCATTCGTTTGTATGTCGACGGGATCCCGGCAACCATGCCGGATGGGCAGGGTCAAACATCCAATATTGATATCAGCAGCGTACAAAATATTGAGGTTTTACGCGGCCCCTTCTCTGCTCTGTATGGCAATGCGTCTGGTGGAGTGATAAATGTCAGCACTGAAACGGGACATGAGCCGCCAACCATTGAAGCCAGCAGTTATTACGGCAGTTTTGGCAGTTGGCGCTACGGGTTAAAAGCAACGGGCGCATTGGGCGATGGCACACAGCAAGGGGATGTGGATTACACCGTTTCAACAACCCGGTTTACTACCCATGGTTATCGCGATCGCAGCAGCGCACAAAAAAATCTGGCCAATGCCAAACTGGGCGTGCGCATGGACGATACGAGCAAACTAACCCTGATTTTCAATAGCGTAGAGAGTAAAGCTGACGATCCTGGTGGTCTTACCGAGTCAGAGTGGCAGGCCAATCCGCAGCAATCTCCCCGCGCTGAGCAATACAACACGCGAAAAACCATCAAGCAGACCCAGGCGGGGTTGCGCTATGAACGCCAGCTTAGCGCGAAGGATGATATCAGCATCATGACTTATGCAGGCGAGCGTGAAACCACTCAGTATCAGTCGATCCCGATGGCCCCGCAGTTAAAACCCTCTCATGCCGGAGGCGTTATTACCCTGCAACGTCATTATCAGGGGATAGACAACCGCTGGACTCACCGTGGCGAGCTGGGCGTACCCGTGACCTTCACCACCGGTCTGAATTACGAAAACATGAGCGAAAACCGTAAAGGCTACAACAACTTTCGCCTTGATGATGGCGTGCCAGAATATGGTCAGAAAGGCGACTTACGACGTAACGAACGTAACCTGATGTGGAATGTCGATCCCTATCTGCAAACCCAGTGGCAATTAACGCAGAAACTCTCGCTGGATGCCGGGGTTCGCTACAGTTCGGTGTGGTTTGATTCTAACGATCGCTATATTACGCCTGGTAACGCAGATGACAGCGGTGACGCCAGCTATCACCAGTGGTTACCTGCCGGATCGTTAAAATACGCCATCACCGATGCCTGGAACGTCTACCTGGCCGCGGGACGCGGGTTCGAAACGCCCACCATCAACGAGTTGTCTTACCGCTCCGACGGCCAAAGTGGGATGAATTTTGACCTACAGCCTTCCACAAACGATACCGTGGAAATCGGCAGTAAAACGCGTATCGGCGATGGGCTGTTTACCGCAGCGCTATTCCAGACCGATACCGATGACGAGATCGTGGTTGACAGCAGTAGCGGCGGGCGGACAACCTACAAAAACGCTGGAAAAACCCGCCGTCAGGGAGGTGAGTTATCCTGGGACCAACGCTTTGCCGCAAGCTGGCGCGTAAAAGCTGCATGGACCTGGCTGGATGCGACCTACCGCAGCAACGTCTGTGGCGATCAAAACTGCAACGGCAACCGCCTGCCTGGCATTGCGCAAAACATGGGATTTGCTTCGCTGGGCTACGTGCCTGATGAAGGTTGGTATGCGGGAACTGATGTTCGTTATATGAGCAACATTATGGCCAATGATGTAAATACGGCGCAAGCCCCGTCCTATACCGTAGTGGGTTTAAATACCGGCTATAAATTTTATTACCGCAGTCTGATGATCGACCTGTTCGGTCGGGTGGATAATCTGTTTGATAAGTCCTACGTCGGTTCGGTGATAGTGAATGAGGCAAATGGTCGATATTACGAACCGGCGCCAGGACGAAACTATGGCGTAGGGATTAATCTGGCCTGGCGTTTTGAATAGCACTGGCGGGAATGACTCCCGCCATCCGTTTTACGCATCGTCTGCAAGACGAATCACCACTTTACCGAAGTTTTTGCCGGTCAGCAGACCGATAAAGGTCTGCGGCGCATTTTCCAGACCGTCGGTGATTTGCTCGCGGTAATGGATTTTGCCCTCTTTAACCCAGCGCCCCATCTCCCGCTGAAACTCCTGAATGCGGTGACCATAATCCTGACCAATGATAAAGCCCTGCATCCGAATTCGCTTTTTCAGCAGCGTTGCCATCAGCAAAGGTAATCTATCGGGTCCGCCTGGAAGCGATGTGGCGTTGTAACCGCTGACCAGTCCGCACAGCGGAATGCGCGCAGAGGTATTGAGCAATGGCAGAACGGCGTCAAATACCTTACCGCCAACGTTTTCGTAGTAAATATCGATCCCCTGCGGACAGGCTTTTGCCAGCTGTTGCGCAAAATCTTGTGCATGGTGATCGAGGCAGAGATCAAAGCCCAAGACCTCGGTGGCATGTCGGCATTTCTCTGCCCCGCCTGCAACCCCGATCACCCGGCAGCCTTTGAGCTTACCAATCTGCCCTACCGTTGCGCCAACCGGGCCGGTGGCGGCGGCCACAACCAGCGTTTCCCCTGCTTTTGGCTGACCGATATCCAGCAGCCCCATATAAGCAGTAAATCCTGGCATCCCCATCACTCCCAGCGCCCAGGAGGGATGTTCAGGATTATCGCCAAGCTTCACCAGCCCGTTACCGTCGGAGATGTCATAGTCCTGCCAGCCGCTGTAGCTCAGCACCCACTCGCCTGGCTGGTAATCAGGATGGTTGGAGGACACCACGCGACTCACGGTCCCGCCAACCATCACGCCGCCAATCTCTACCGGCGGAGAGTAAGACGGCTCATCGCTCATGCGTCCACGCATGTAGGGATCGAGGGAAAGAAAAATGGTGCGCAGCAAAACCTGGCCTTCACCCGGCGTTGCCACCTCATCGTCTTCAAGACGGAAGTTTTCAGGGACCGGCGCGCCATGCGGGCGGGAAGCCAGTACCCAGCGGCGATTGCGATTAGTCTGTTGACCCATGATGTGCTCCTCTGCTTTTGGCATGATTCCATCAATAGTAGCAGCCTGTGTCCGCCAGTTAGCTGACGACATGATTTAACCGCACAACCAGGTAAACGCAGGGGTGTGCGGTTTCATTGATAAACCGACAATCATTCGGCGGACCAAGCTCCAGGCAATCGCCAGCCCGCATTTCATGACGCACGTCCCCTTCCACAAAGACCAATTCCCCCTGCTGTAGCCAGATAAGTTGTCTTGCCTGCACGTAGGAAGAGGCTGGCATCGGGATATCGCTTCCGGCGGGCAATTCTATCTGCACCAGATCAATAGGTAGATCGCTGCGCGGTGAAACGTGGCGGCGCAGATAGTGGCTTTGCGGGTCGTGCCAGACAGGCTGATCAGCGAAGCGCAGCAGCTTGCCCTCCTGCATTTCGGCCCGCGCCATCAGCATAGACATGCTGATACCAAAGGCACCGGAGAGCCTGCCCAGCAGCGTGGCCGTTGGGCTGCTCTCACCGCGCTCTATTTTATGGATCATCGCCCGCGACACGCCTGCGCGTTCAGCGAGTTCCGTCAGAGACCAGCCGCGAGACTCCCGCTCAATGCGAATTCTTGCACCGATCCGTTGATTTATGCTGTCTTCAATAGTATTCATATTGTAATACTATAGTGAACAATCCCTGAGGTTCAACATGTCCATTCGATTTGCCAGCAAAGAAGACTGTGCCGCCATTGCAGAAATCTACAACCACGCGGTACTGCATACGGCGGCTATCTGGAACGATCAAACGGTCGATGCCGAAAACCGTATCTCATGGTATCAAGCCCGCCAGTTGATGGGCTATCCGGTGCTGGTGAGTGAAGAGAATGGCGTAATTACAGGGTACGCCTCCTTTGGCGACTGGCGTAACTTTGATGGATTCCGTCATACCGTTGAACATTCGGTATATGTCCATCCTGCTCATCAGGGTAAAGGCCTGGGACGAGCGCTGCTCAGCAGGTTAATAGAAGAAGCCCGCGCGTGCGGCAAGCATGTGATGGTTGCGGGCATTGAGTCTCAGAATCAGGCGTCGCTGCATCTGCACAGCACGCTGGGTTTTAAAACCACCGCGCAAATGCCACAGGTTGGCACGAAATTTGGGCGCTGGCTGGATCTGACTTTTATGCAGTTGCAGTTAGACGATCGCCGCGAACCGGATGCCAGCAGATGAACCAGACGCTAACCCTCTCCTTTCTGATTGCCGCAGGTATTGGTCTGGTGGTGCAAAATACCTTGATGGTACGCATCACGCAGACGTCCTCGACGATCCTCATCGCCATGTTACTTAACTCGCTGGTCGGGATCGTGCTGTTTGTCAGCATACTGTGGTTTAAGCAAGGTATGGCGGGGTTTGGGGAACTGGTTTCCAGCGTGCGCTGGTGGACGCTAATCCCTGGCTTGCTGGGATCGTTCTTTGTTTTTGCCAGCATCAGTGGATACCAAAATGTGGGCGCAGCAACCACTATCGCGGTGCTGGTGGCCAGCCAGTTAATCGGCGGACTGGTGCTGGATATTCTGCGCAGTCATGGCGTGCCGCTGCGGGCGTTGGTGGGGCCGGTCTGCGGCGCGGTGCTGCTGGTCGTTGGGGCCTGGCTGGTGGCAAGACGTTCGTTTTAATTGCGCTTATCCGGCCTGAACATGCAGGCCGGATAAGGTGTTACTTCGCCATCTGACAACAACGAATTAAAGGATTGTGCCGCCTTTGGTCAACTGTTCGCGACGGGTTTCCATATCCTCTTTATGCTGACGGCCATGATGTGCGATAGCCGTACGCAAACGCTGTTGCTGGGTGTAACGTTCTTCCCGGCTCAGCACGACATCATCGCTGAGTTCAATCAGCAATTCATTCATATGCGTAATGACGCTCTCTTCAATGGCGGCATCAACACGTGCGCTGACCTCATCCAGATGCGACATAACCTCTCCTTAACTCATTAATTTAATTTTGCTTTTGAAAAATCGCTGCCCATCAGGCTAACGCTGTATCCGCTGACGTTGCTGCGCGTCGCGTAAAACGTTTTCCCGTTTGCCAACGCGATCCACGGAGCCTGCTGGTAGAAAATCTCTTGCGACTGCTGGTAAAGCGCGGCGCGTTCTTCCGGTTTACTCACCAGTTTCGCCTTTTGAACCAGCGAATTATACTCTTTATCGCACCAGCGCGCGGCGTTAGATCCGGTTTTAATGCTGTCACAACCCAGCAGTACATCGGCGAAGTTATCCGGATCGCCGTTGTCTGACATCCAACCGAACAACGCGGTGTCATGCTCACCTTTACGCATTCCGGAGAGATATTCGCCCCACTCGTACGACACAATTTTCGCCTTCACGCCAACCTTCGCCCAGTCGCTTTGGATCATCTCGGCAATCCGTCGGGAGTTCGGGTTGTATGGGCGCTGAACCGGCATTGACCACAGCGTCGCTTCAAAGCCGTTTTCCAGTCCCGCCTGTTTCAGCAGATCTTTCGCTTTTTGCGGGTCATAAGCGTAATCCTGCAGATCTTTATTGAACCCCAACATATTCGGCGGAATTGGCGATTTTGCCACCGTACCGGAACCTAAAAAGACGGCGTTAATAATGGCCTTTTTGTCTGTCGCGTAGTTAAGCGCCTGACGCACCAGCACGTTATCAAACGGTTTTTTCTCGGTATTAAACGCCAGATACCCGACGTTCAGCGCTTCAACCGAATGCAGCGTCAAATCTTTATTCTTCTTAATCTCGTCAAACTGTACGGGCGCAGGCGCCGGAATTATCTGACATTCATTGGTTTGCAGTTTCGCCAATCGGGTCTGAACGTTTGGCGTGATTGAGAAGATCAGGTGCTTCGTGGGGACGGCGCCGTCCCAGTAGTTTGGGTTGGCGAGATAGCGGATTTGCGAATCCTGCTTGTACTGCTGCAACACGTATGGCCCGGTGCCAATTGGTCAGTTATCGACGTTTTCCGGAGTGCCTTTTTTCAGCATCACGTCGGCATATTCCGCAGAGAGGATGGAGGCAAAATCCATTCCCCAGTCGGCAAGAAACGCGGCGTTAGGTTCATTAAGGATAAACTGAACGTGATAATCATCGACCTTCTTCACTTCTTTAATCAGTTTATCCAGACCGACATCATTGAAGTATTCGTAGCTTCCCTGAGAAATTTTGTGGTACGGATGATCGGCATCTTTCTGTCGTAATACCGAGAAAACCACGTCATCAGCGTTGAAGTCACGGGTTGGTTTGAAGAATTTATTACTGTTGAATTTCACGCCCTGACGCAGGGTAAAAGTGTAGGTCTTACCGTCCGGCGAAATCGTCCAGTCCGTTGCCAGAGACGGAACTGGGGTATTTTTTACCGGATCAAAGTTGATGAGTCGGTTGTAGAGCACCTGTGAGCTGGCCACAAACGATGGACCGGAACTGGCGATTTGCGGGTTAAATGACTCTGGCGACGCTTCTGAGCAGTAAATGAGAGTGTCAGTATTGGCCGCGAACGCCGCGCCTGATGGTAAGACGGCGCTGAGCGCCAGCGCGAGTAACGTTTTCCTTGCAATCATGGTTATAAGCCTTCTTATTTTATTATTAACCGGGATATCAGAGCATAGCTGACAAAAACTGACCAATAACAAATCACTATCAGGTTATTCTAATCCGGTGTATTTCGCTGAATAATTCATCACCCTAAGCGAATTAATTTCCCTTAAGTCTTTTTCAAAACGTCAAGATTTTTCCCGGCACTCTATGCCATGAAAATTCGCCCCTTTTTGCCTCTCTTCCACCGTTTGCTCGTTTTTATAAAACGTAAAGTAGATACGTGAAGAAGTCTAAGGGGCAACAACGTGGCAAAAACTCTCTTGCGCAGCGGCAATTTGGATGACTATCAGGCCGTGGGCGGCGGTGGTCAGGCCGTGTTTGATTCAGCATTGCAAATTCGTGAAACGCTTCGCCTGCGTAAACAGCAGGCGATGGTGGATTGTCTGGCGATCCCACAAATTAACGACAACGGCGATCGCGTTGACTGGTATTCGCCGATTGAAGGGAAAGCCGTTGCATGGAAAGCCGCTGATGAAGAGGCCCGTTTTCGTGCGCTGCGCTATCTGGGAAGCACGCTGGAAAATGCGGCGGCGCTGAGCCGTAAAAGTCTGCAATCGGGTAAAACCTCCCTGCAACTGTTTGGCTCACTGCTGGAAAAAGCCATCCAGTTTCCTGGTGAGAATCACGTGTTTCTGGTTGAAGGTAAACCCGTTATTACGTTCTGGGGTTTCATCAATCTGAATGAAAATCCTCGCGACGATGTGCTCGATTGCCTGCGCCTTGCCGATATTCCTCCGGTCGTCACCGTAGCGGAGCCTGAGCCGGAAGAGGAAATCACTGCCCAAATCACCTTCGTCGAGGCCGACGCACCTTTGCTGACTCCAGTCGTTGAGCTACCTAAACCGGCGGAACCTGAACCACAACCCCCGGTCGTTGTTAACGAACCGGAAGTCTCGCCGCCGCTCGCACAGAAGAAACCCGCACGCCGCCTGCCTTTGTGGAGCCTGCCCGTTGCCGCGGTGATCATTGCAGCCATGGTTGGGCCGCTGCTGTGGAAGCAACAGCCCACCCCGCCCGTACCCGCTGTTCCCCCAAGAGTCGTCGCTAAGGCAGATATAGCACCGCTGCCAGAACTGACATCTGCACTGCCGTTGCATCGGGCTGAAGTGGCTCCGGCTGCGAAAAAAGAAAAACCTGTCGAAGGACCGGTCGTGATCGCCGCGATTCCGAAAGATGCGCTGGTGATGGATGCCAACCAGATGAAGGCAGGAACGACGCGTTTTCTCAACGGTAACTGGCGCGTAATGGTTGATGTTAAAGATCCGGTTAGCGGTAAAGCGCCGTCGCTGCGCTATCAGATCCAGGCCAATAAAGGTACTGCGCGCGTGGTCCATGGCGACAATATTGTTTGTCGTGCCGAGATTTTCTCCGGTTTGCATCAGTCAGGTGAATTAATGATTAAGAGTCGCGGGAATGCCCGTTGTACGGACGGGTCACGTTATCCGATGCCGGAAATTACCTGCAAAGCGGGAACCAATGACGTCGCCGCCTGTACCGCACGTTATGACGATCACGCGGAAATCCCTCTGACGATCAAAAAGATAGGTGCCTGATTTTATGTTGGTGAATCTGTGTGACTACAAACAGAGCGTGACGCTCATCGCCAATAGCGGTGTGCAATTTCTGGATTTTGGCCTGACGCCGCAGGAATCTGCGCATCATGGACGCTTTGTGCGCAAAACGGCAAACGGTCCCCTGCTGCGGCTGGATTTCGATCTGACAACCGGACGTTATACCTTACCTGGCAGCACCGGCGGTCAGCCCGAAGTGGTGAAGCCGGAAAGCACCCAGAAGCTGCATTATTCGCTGGACGTGCTCGACGGTGTCTGGCTGCCGCTGCCGTTCCTGCGCTTCAACCCGCCGCGTACGTTTGTTGAAGGCCCGGATAACTGGGCGCGCGTACAGGTGCGAAAGCTGGCGCAACCTGACAGCGCGGGCAACACCCACCGCGTCACCGTGGCGCTGGACAGCCAGCTCACTGAAAATGCCCCTGCGGCGTTAACCCCCAACGAAAATGACCTGCTGAACGGTACGCGATTTGCGCTGGCCTGGCATGACAACGAAATTGCCGATTTCCTCGACCAGACCTGGATTGACGGCTGGTTGCGCGAATCCTTTATGCATCATGTCACACAGCATGAGAACCGCTCAGAACAAGAGATCCAGCAGGCGCTGCGTAACTTTGAATATCAGGCGCACTGGCTGAATGTGCTGACCCTGTTAGGCGAGCAGCTTTCCGTTCCGGAAGTGAAACTGGTCACGCATACCCTTAGCACGCCCGCCATTCCCGTTGATCTTATCCTGGATATCGGTAACACCCATACCTGTGGCGTCCTGATTGAAGATCACGGGGATGCCAATGACGGACTGCGCCAGACAGCCGAATTGCAGGTGCGTTCGTTAAGCGAGCCACAGTTTCTCAACGATCCGTTGTTCACCAGCCGACTGGAGTTTTCCGAAGCGCGTTTTGGTAAGCAGCACTTTTCCGTGGAGAGCGGTCGTGATGATGCCTTTATCTGGCCGTCGATTGTCCGCGTTGGCGATGAAGCCCGAAAGCTGGCGATGCAGCGCATGGGCACTGAAGGCAGCAGTGGGATCTCCAGCCCGCGCCGTTATCTGTGGGACGAAACGCCGGTGTTGCATGACTGGCGCTTTAGCCAGATGAATGGCAAAACCCAGCGCGAACCACTGGCTACCGCCTTCCCGCTGATGAACCTGATGAACGATGACGGGCAACCGCTGTTCAGCCTGCCGCAGGATGATCGTCTGCCGGTCTTCTCACCGCAATACAGCCGCAGTACGCTGATGACGCATATGTTGTGCGAAATACTGGCCCAGGCGCTGGGGCAAATTAACAGCGTGGCGACGCGTTTGCGCCTCGGATTCCCGGCATCTCCTCGTCAGTTGCGTACGCTGATCCTGACCCTGCCGTCGGCGATGCCCAAACAGGAGCGTGAGATTTTCCGCCTGCGCATGTTTGAAGCTATTGCGTTGGTCTGGAAAGCAATGGGCTGGCACCCGCAGGATGAAGACTTCACCACCCGTAAACAGCAGGAAAAGAGCGTGGTTCCCGTACCTGAGATCCAGATGGAATGGGATGAGGCCAGCTGCGGGCAACTGGTGTGGCTGTATAACGAAGCTATCTCTCACTACGATGGTCACACCGAATCGTTCTTTAACGCCCTTGCCCGCCCGGACCGTCTGCCGGAGCCTGGTGAGACTAAAGGTCGTGCGCTGCGCGTGGCATCGATCGACATTGGCGGCGGGACAACGGATATGGCCGTCGTCCATTACCAGCTTGATGACGGCGTGGGTACAAACGTCAAAATTACCCCGCACCTGCTGTTCCGTGAAGGCTTTAAGGTTGCGGGCGATGACATGCTGCTGGACGTGATTCAGCGTTGCGTGTTGCCTGCGCTGCAAACCCGCCTGCAACAGGCTGGCGTGACCGACGCCGCCGCATTGCTGGCCACGCTATTTGGCGATTCCGGGCGCATCGACACCCAGGCGATTTTGCGTCAACAAACGGCGTTACAACTCTTTATGCCGCTCGGTCATGCGGTACTTTCTGCCTGGGAACAAAGTGATATTAACGATCCGGTAGCGGGTCTGCATGCCACCTTTGGCGAACTCCTGAGCCAGCAACCAACGCGCAACGTACTGAATTACATCCAGCAGGCTATCGATCATGCGTTGCCTGCTGGATCGCCAGCGTTTGATGTGCTGAGCGTGCCGTTACAGGTGCAGTTCAGGCAGTTACAAGAAGCGTTACTGGCGGGCCAGTTTACCCTGACCTCCCCACTGCACGCGGTCTGTGAGGCCATTTCACACTATCGCTGCGATATTTTATTAGTGACCGGCAGACCCGCCTGTTTACCTGGCGTACAGGCGTTGATCCGCCATCTGCAGCCCGTTCCGGTTAATCGTATGATCTGGATGGATAACTACCGCGTACATGAGTGGTATCCGTTCAGCCAACAAGGGCGGATTGGTAACCCCAAATCCACCGCAGCAGTTGGTGCCATGTTGTGTAGCCTGGCGCTGGATCTACGCTTGCCGCGTTTCAACTTTAAAGCTGCCGATATCGGCGCTTACTCGACCGTACGTTATCTCGGCGTGTTGGATAATACGGTCAATACGCTGCGCGATGAGAACATCTGGTATCACGATATCGATCTGGATAAGCCCGGCGCGAAGCTGGATGCCCGCCTGCACTTCCCATTGCGCGGCAACGTTACGTTAGGTTTCCGTCAACTGGCCAACAGCCGTTGGCCTGCCACACCGCTGTATACGCTCAGCATAAATTCTGCCGAACTGGCAAAAACCATCGCCGGAGATGGCGTGTTGAATGTACGGCTGCAGCTACGCGGTGGTAGCAAAGAAAGCGGCCCGGAGTTCTTCGTACTGAGCGATGCGTGGTTACAGGATGGCACTCCCGTTGCCGCCAATGCCTTAACGTTAAAACTGAATACGCTGGCAGACCGTCGCCATAGCGGGAGCCATTACTGGATTGATAGCGGGAGCGTGTACCTGAAATGAGTAAGATGTTAAACACCGCGCAGGCCGCCATCGAGTGGGTAACTGATACCCGTCAGCGTGCGGCGCGTCTTGATGATGAAGCGGATGCCCTGTTGGCGCAGCTCACCCTGGCCGCCGTTAATGAATCTGCGTTGAAGACGACCTTTTCATCGCGAGGATGCGTTGGGCTTTACGGACATTCGCAATCGGCAAAAGCGCACCTGCTCACAGCATTGTGCAGCAACGCCAATGGCAAAGTGAATATCGTTACCCCGGATCGCAGCTTTGATTACTTTTCACATATTAATCCTGGTCATGCGCCAACCAATATGGCGATCCGCTTTACGCGTGATGAAAATCCGCTCGATGGTGAATGGCCGTTGCGCCTGCGGCTACTCAGTGAAGCCGAACTGGTACAGCTATTTATTACCCAGTTCTGTGCGCTTGCGGACAACCGCCAGGTCGAGAAATCGATTATTGAGGCGCGCCTGGAAAAATGGCAAACGTTGCGCCAGCGTCATCCGGTGCCGGGCATTACCGCGCATGATGTCGCGGCAATTGGTCGTTTCTGGCGCGCCTGCGTACCGGCCAGACAGCAGCAATTTGACGACGCGCTATGGCATCAGTTTGCCACGCTGCTACCCGCACTGGATCTGACTACCCGGGCAAACGCCTGGGCGTTACTGTGGGGAGAACAGCCAGAGTTGACGCAACAGTGGTTGGCGCTGGCGCATACGCTGCAACAAACCGGGAGCGCGCAAGAACTCGCGGCTCCGCTGAGCCTGCTGGTTGACCATTTTGGTTTACCTGTCGAGAGTTTCCTGACTCAGGTAGCATTGAACGGGAATGAGGCGCAAAGCGATGTGGTGGTTCATCCAATAGAAAATGATCAGTTGCTCAATGCGGTCAGCCTTTCTCAGGCTTCGCTGGCGCTGCTCACGCGCGAGCTGGTCCTGACGGTTGAAGACGCGGTACTGGAAAATGTCGATCTGCTGGATATTCCCCTCGCCCCGGATGTTCATCCCCATCCATTGTGGCAGGCCAAATTAGGCTGGATGCTGGAACATTATCGCCAGCATCTGCAACCGGATGTACTTTTAATCTGTAATGCGGTATCTACCCGCTCCCAGACGCCCGCCATCACCCGCAAACTACTGGGCTGGGTTAACGACACTCAGCCCGTACATGACGCCGCATTGCCGGGAGTGGTCTGGGCCATTACTCCGCAGGATGCGCGGTTTAGCACTCAGCAAAATCTTGATGAATCTGTGCAGCAATTAATGGGCAAACCCGGACTGCACTGGGGCACGCTGCAGGCGCTGGATAAACACAGCTTACAACGCCTCGTCGAATGGCTGACTCAGGCAACCTCGCCCCAGCAACGCCAGGCGAGATTGACCTCCCTGCGTGAGCAGCACCAGCAGCGTGTACGCGAAACCCTGATCGGCTGGATTAACCCCGTTGAAACCGAATCGGGTAGCAATGAGTCGGTGATCCGCCAGCTCCAGGCCCAGGCGGCAAAACATGGCGAACTCCTGGACGGTTTGCTCCCGCCGATGCGCCTCTTTGAGTCGCTACTGCGTGTTCAGCAGCCGCGCGAGGAACAGGTGAGCGGATTATTTAATGAAGAGATTGACCTGTTTGCCGAGGTGCGTGACACACCGCACTCGCCGGAAAGCAAAGAGACCGGGTATCAGGCGCACAAAATGTGGGTTAACCACGTGCGCCAGTGGTGTCGCGATGAAAATAATGCGCGCCGTTTACGTCTCGAGCCGCGTACGCTAAGGCAGGTTGCTGATATCCTCGTCACCACCAGCTATCGGCTGGAGATGCCGCAACGCTTACAGCGCATTATGCAGCGAGAAAACGTCTGCGCCGCGCAGCTTCACGCCGATATTGGGGATTTTATTACCTGGCTTGGATTTGCCAGCGTGGCAGAGGAACAGCGTCCGGCCAGCAGGATCCAAAAAGGATCGGCTATTTTTAGTGCCCCGGCGCAACAGCCGATGTTACGGTTGACGAAACTGGATGAACAACCTTCGCATGGCGCAAGCCGTTACGTTTACGACTGGCTGGTCGCTTTGTATACCCGCGCCAATGAAAACGTGGGATATCAGCATCCAATGGATGTTTGCGCAGCCGACAAAAAACGATTAGATACCCTGCTTTCCTCCTGAAACGGCGTTTACGCCGTCATCAGAAGAGAGAAAACATTAACGCGACGGGAAAACTCATCGGCCAGGTCGCCCCGACTAATACCGCGCTGAGAAAACGAATCCGCTTTTTATCGCGGGAAAGAAACCAGGTGATGATTGCCGTGATAGCGGCCATCACCGCATAAAAAACCAGCATTTTTTGGTACAGAGACATGTCAGGCATCCGGGCCGAAAGGTAAAATCGCGCGCAATATGCTCTTTTTCATGACCCACATCAAGTTTTATTAATTATTTTAAGAGAAACGCCGGTAAAATAAGCCGTTTTCATTATGTTCAGAATCCGTACTATTGCGGATAGTTATAACCCGTACTATACCCATAAGGGTTAAAACGAAAGGTGGCACAAATGAATGTTTCCAGTAAAACTGTGGTGCTGATAAATATATTTGCTGCTGTAGGACTTTTCAGTCTGATTTCCGCAAGGTTTGGCTGGTTTGCTTGATGTCGTTCTTCTTGATTAATTGCAGCGTCCGCTGGCAGAGAGGCTCTTCTCTCTGCCATTAGTACACGATTTTCCCACTCTCCTGCCACCCGGTAAATTATCCTTAGTATGTAATACCCCTAATCCTTCTGCGGCATTATATTGCCCGCATAACGGCTCGGTGTTGTGCCGGTATGCTGATGGAAAAAAGCGATAAAAGCACTGTCACTGACAAATTCCAGATATTGCGCCACCTGGCTGATCTGCCCCCCGTCAGCCAGCATCTCCATGGCTTTTAATAGTCTAAATTGCTGCCGCCAGCTCTGATAATTCATCCCGGTATCCCTGGTAAATATTCGACTGATCGTCCTCTCGCATGCCCCAACTCGTTGGGATAATTGATTTAGTCGTGGTGGCAATTCGCCCATGCGTACTTCTTCAAGCCACACGTTCAGCCGTGGATCTGAGGGAAACTGCAACGTCCAGTTTTCACTGCGGGCGGCCCGCATTTCCTCACAGAAAACGGTGATAAGACTGGCCTGCTGCGCGGCAGGCATTTCCCACGGCCAGAAAGCCATACGTTCTATTACTTCAAAAAAGAGAGGATTAACGTCGACTATCTGCAGCGGTAACTTAGATAACGGCAATGTAGTTGAAAAATACAACGAACGATAAGCCATCCCCCCGCGCATTATGGCGCGATGTACCGTACCAGCCGGGATCCAGACCGCGCGCCGTGGCGGTAGCAGACACAGGGCATTCTCCAACTCAATCGTAATGCTTCCCGCTGCCGAAAAAAGTAGCTGATGACGAAGATGGCTATGCCGGCCGGAATCGTGTACGCCCATCTCGGAGGCAATCCCGATTACCGGTTTATCAAAGCTATCCGCATCGAAATCATCATCTGGGGCAATTTCCATTATCTGTCCGATAGTTGATATTTAAAGTCTTGATAATGGTAATGCGACACCTCCCTTTCAGCAATAATGCCCGCCAGTTTTCTGTCTCTCTGGATATTGCTATGAACACTCTTCGCCGCCCGCCGCTGTGGCTTCTTACTTTGCTGATTATGTTTCCGCAACTGGTGGAAACCATTTATAGCCCGGCATTGCCAGGAATCGCCACGTCTTTTCACGTAAGCAGTGAGCGCGCGGCGCAAACACTCTCCGTTTATTTTATTGCCTTCGCCATCGGCGTGGCAATGTGGGGTTGGCTGAGCGACTGCCTCGGTCGACGTTGGGCGATGCTGGCAGGACTTATCTGCTATGGGTCAGGTTGTGCCCTGGCCGTGGTTGCCACTGACTTCAGCGTTTTGCTGCTGGCGCGGATGATCTCAGCCATCGGCGCGGCTGCCGGGTCAGTGGTGGTACAGACCATGCTACGGGACACTTATGAATCAACTGCACTATCTCGCGTCTTTTCCGTGATGGGCGCTGCGCTGGCATTGAGTCCCGTTTTCGGCCTGCTAAGCGGAGGTTGGTTGGTTAGCCTATATGGTCATACCGGTGTATTTATTGCCCTTGTGCTGCTGGCGCTGCTACTGCTACTACTGACTGCGACCATGCTGCCAGAAACCCGGCCCGAAAATACGCTCAGCCCCAGCCTTGCTGCACTGCTCTCCCGCATGATGCGTGACCGCGAGCTGTGGAAAAATACCATGCTGGTTGCGCTGCTGAACACCATGCTGTTTAGCTATTACAGCCTGGCTCCGTTTCTTTTCGGGCAATTGGGATGGAGTTCCAGAGCCTTTGGCTGGACGGGGGG
Organism: Citrobacter sp. Cb080; assembly: GCF_030334745.1. Lineage (NCBI taxonomy): Bacteria > Pseudomonadati > Pseudomonadota > Gammaproteobacteria > Enterobacterales > Enterobacteriaceae > Citrobacter > Citrobacter sp. Cb080. The sequence goes on from NZ_JAOWDG010000079.1 coordinate 53,472, forward strand.
ACTACTTGCGTTTGCTTCGCTGTCGGGCAGCCTGCTGAACCGGAGATTATTGACGACAGACCTGACGTCGGAACAGAGGGTACGTTATGCCTGTGCGCTGGCAGCATTGTCAGGCCTCGCCGCGTGGTGGTTACAGCACTCCGCGTGGATTCTGATACCGGTTTTCGGCGCGGTGATTGCCTATGGCATCGCGATCCCTAATGTGCTGAGTCAGGCCCTACGCCACTATCGTGAACAGGCCGGGGCCGCCGGTGCATTATTCGGATTAAGCTATTACCTGTTGCTGGGAATGATGCTGGGGGCTGCAGGCATGGTGCAACAATTGGGGCTGGTTCTGAGCGTCTGTGCGCTACTTGCCTGGATTTGCAGCTTGCGCCGCGGATAACCGGATGAGGTTCCTGAAAGCACAAAGCCCTGACATTAATAAGCCGGGGCTTTGTTGTATTAATAGCCTGACCTCGCGGATATTTCCAACTTACCGCCGTCCGATGGCGACGAGGCCAGTGGCGCGAATAATATAGACACACGTTTGCCAGTATTTAGCTATCCGTGCCGCATTTATTGCTCGCGCTTCAGATATTACTCATGCTTGATCATGACATGGCGAACAATCGTGTAATCTTCCAGCCCGTAAACCGACATATCCTTGCCATAACCAGACTGTTTTTGTCCGCCGTGCGGCATCTCGCTGACCAGCGTGAAGTGGGTATTGACCCAGGTGCAACCATACTGCAGGCGAGCGCTAAATCGATGCGCGCGCCCCACATCCCGAGTCCAGACGGAGGATGCCAGGCCGTATTTCGAATCGTTAGCCCACGCCAGTACCTGATCTTCATCCTCAAACACAGTGACGCTGACCACCGGACCGAAAACTTCCCGCTGCACGATAGCATCTTCCTGCTTCGCCCCGGCCAGCAGCGTCGGAGCAAAGTAGTAGCCTGCGCCGTCCACTTTTTTACCACCGGTGATGACTTTGATATGCCCCAGTGCTTTGGCTTCATCGACCGCTTTAGTCACGCGATCGAGGTGCGCCTGCGAGCTTACCGGCCCCAGCTCCGTCGATTCGTCATTCGGTGCACCGATTTTCAGGCTGGCAACCGCGGCACCGAGTTTCTCAACCAACGCGTCATAAATGCCTTTCTGGGCATAGATTCGACAAGCGGCGGTACAGTCTTGTCCGGCGTTGTAATAGCCAAAGGTTCGCACGCCGCTCACCACCGCATCCAGATCGGCATCATCAAAAATGATGACCGGGGCTTTGCCGCCCAGCTCCATATGTGTGCGCTTAATCGAAGGCGCGGTGTGCTGGATAATGTGTTCACCGGTCGCAATGGAGCCGGTCAGGGAAACCATCCGGACTTTTTCATGACCGGTCAGCGGGTCACCCACCGTTTTGCCACGGCCAAACAGCACGTTGATAACGCCTGGCGGATAAATATCTTTGGCAAATTCAGCCAGTTTAAGTGCCGTTAGCGGGGTAATTTCTGACGGTTTAATCACCACACAGTTACCCGCCGCCAGCGCCGGTGCCAGCTTCCACGCCGCCATCATCAGCGGGTAGTTCCACGGCGCGATAGAGGCCACCACGCCCAGCGGATCCCGCCGAATCATCGACGTATGCCCTTCCAGATACTCTCCGGCCGCCTGCCCTTGTAGAGTACGAGCAGCCCCGGCGAAGAAGCGGAAAACGTCGACGATTGCCGGAATTTCATCGTTAAGGACACAGTGCAGCGGCTTACCACAGTTAAGCGATTCCAGCTCAGCGAAGGTTTGCGCGTTATCGGCGATAGCATCCGCCAGTTTCAGCAGCAGTTCGGAACGAACTTTCGGTGTGGTTTGTCCCCAGGTGGCAAATGCGCTGTCTGCTGCACGTACCGCCGCATCAACCTGCCCGGCTGACGCCTCGGCAATCTCCAGAATGCGTTCTCCAGTGGCAGGGTTATAGACTGGCTGCTTTTCACCTTCACCGTTGACCAGCTCGCCATTAATCAGTAATTGATGTTGCATAGCAATTTCCCATATCGTCGTTTATTTACCGTTTCCGGCGAGAGTGTCGCCTTCACGCGTTAGCCACCAGGCCCCTAAAATTGGCAGTGTTGTCACCAGCATTACCAGCAATGCCACAACGTTGGTGACAGGCACATCTCGTGGTCGACCCAGTTGATTGAGCAGCCACAAAGGAAGTGTTCTTTCATGTCCGGCGGTGAACGTTGTCACGATGATTTCATCAAACGACAAAGCAAACGCCAGCATCCCTCCCGCCAGCAGTGCCGATGCCAGGTTTGGCAGCACGACATAACGAAAGGTTTGCCAGCCGTTGGCGCCAAGATCCATAGACGCTTCAACCAGACTCCATGAGGTACGGCGAAAACGCGCCACGACGTTGTTAAATACCACCACCACACAAAACGTCGCATGGCCGACCACGATGGTGAGAAAACCGGGTTCCAGGTTGATAGTTTTAAACGCCGTCAGTAGCGCCAGACCGGTAATAATCCCCGGCAGCGCGATCGGCAACAGCAGCAACAGCGATATTGCGCTTTTACCAAAAAAGTCCCTGCGCCACAGTGCGGCAGCGGCCAGCGTCCCCAGAACGAGAGCAATGGCCGTCGACAATGCAGCGATTTTAAGTGACAACGTCACCGATTCCAGAATGTCGCTACGTTGCGCCGCAACGCTAAACCACTTCAGCGTTAACCCCTGCGGTGGAAAACTAAAAGCAGCCTCCTCAGTATTAAAAGCATAGGTGGCGATGATGAGGATGGGAAAGTGCAGGAAAATAACCCCGCCCCATGCCGCCAATTTGAGTAACCAGGGCGCGCGTTCAGAGTGCATCGAAAGCTCCCAGACGCTTCACGAACGCCAGATACAGTGCGATTAACACAATCGGCACCAAAGTAAATGCCGCCGCCATCGGCATATTGCCGATCGCCCCTTGTTGCGAATACACCATATTGCCGATGAAATAGCCTGGCGGCCCCACCAGTTGCGGCACGATAAAATCGCCCAACGTCAGAGAAAAAGTAAAGATCGACCCTGCCGCGATACCGGGTATCGCCAGTGGCAGGACCACATAGCGGAAAGTCTGATGCGGACGAGCGCCCAAATCAGCGGAGGCCTGTAAGAGCGAAGGCGGAAGTCTCTCCAGCGCGGCCTGTACCGGCAGGATCATAAACGGCAGCCAGATGTAGACGAACACCAGAAAACGCCCTAACCCTGAAGTCGACAACGTATTGCCGCCGACCGCTGGCAGCGTCAGGAACGAAAGCAGCAGAGGCTCCAGTCCCAGATGAGTTAAAAACCACTGCGCCACCCCGTCTTTAGCCAACAGTAACGTCCATGCGTAGGCTTTAACAATGTAGCTGGCCCACATCGGCAACATCACAGCAATGTAAAAAAAGGCTTTCATTTTGCCACTGGTATATCGCGCCATATACCACGCCATCGGAAACGCCAGAATCGCGCTGGCAATGGTGACTGCCACCGCCATCGTCAGGGTACGCAAAATGATGTCGTAGTTGGCGGGATTAAACAGCGCCTGCAAATTCGCCAGCGTCAGGTCGGGCGTGACCGACATGGTGAAATCATCGAAGGTATAAAAACCTTGCCACAACAGCGTCAGTAATGAGCCGAAGTAGACGATCCCAAACCACATCAGCGGTCCGAGGAGCAGCAAAAACAGCCCCAGGCCCGGATTACGCCAGAAGAACCCTGAGATCCGGTTCAGACTTGTCGACTGTGGAGGCGAATGTAAGACATTCATAGCCATTCACCTCTCCTCAACCAGCGGTACCATCACGTCGCGTGACCACGATGCCATCACCTGTTGACCCGGCGACAGCGTTGTCGGCAGCATTTCTCCCGTCAGGTTCGCCTGGCTAACCAGCAATTTTTCACCGCCGACAAGTTTCAGCTCAAAACGTGTCGCGGCACCCTGGTACTGCACCGCCTGGATAACCCCCCGGGCCTGGACTTCACCACTGGTATCATTCAAGCGAATGTGTTCCGGACGCAGGGAAAACATACCCTGTAGCCCGCAAACGTTCGCTGACATCGTTTCATCAAAAACATTTGACGTCCCGACGAAACTTGCCACAAACGGTGTGCGCGGACGCATGTACAGTTCACGCGGAGAATCCACCTGTTCGATGCGACCATTATTAAACACCGCCACACGATCGGACATCGACAGGGCTTCACCCTGATCGTGGGTGACAAAAATGAAGGTGATACCCAGGGATTGCTGTAGCTTTTTCAGTTCCAGTTGCATCTGCTCACGCAGCTTAAGATCCAATGCCCCGAGCGGTTCATCCAACAGCAGGACGCGCGGTTCATTGACCAGCGCGCGGGCAATCGCCACGCGTTGCCGCTGACCACCGGAAAGTTGCGATGGTTTGCGTTCATAAACAAAACCGAGCGCAACCTTATCCAGCGCTTCACGTGCTTTTGCGTGACGCTGTTTTTTATCAATACCTTTGACCATCAGCCCGTAGGCGACATTGTCGAGAATCGACATATGCGGGAATAGCGCATAATCCTGAAATACCGTATTGACGTCCCGTTCCCAGGGCGGCAATTCGCTGGCCTGCTTACCAAAAATGGTGATTGCGCCGCCTGACAGTTGCTCAAACCCTGCAATAAGGCGCAGACAAGTGGTCTTGCCGGAGCCGGATGGCCCCAGCATAGAGAAAAACTCACCGTCGTTAATCGCAATACTCACCCCATCAACTGCACGAACATCCCCGTACAGACGCGAGACGTTATGAAACTCCACTGCGTACGTCATAAAACCCCCAGCGGAATTAACGACCGCCCATAATGGCGATGTAATCCTGCGTCCAGCGACTGTAAGGAACGAATTTGCCACCTTCTGCGATCGGCGTTTTCCAGAAGGCAATTTTGTCAAAGTAGCTATAGCCGTTGGTTTCACAGCCCTTTTCACCCAGCAGCGGGCTGGCTTTACAACCTTCAGGCACGACTGGCAGAGAACCAAACCAGGCTGCGACGTCGCCCTGAACTTTCGGGGTTAATGACCAGTTCATCCATTTGTAAGCGCACACCGGGTGTTTGGCTTCGCTGTGCAGCATGGTGGTATCAGCCCATCCGGTAACCCCTTCTTTTGGGAAGACCGTGGCAATAGGCTGGCCTTCTCCTTTCAGGGCGTTCGCCTGATAAGGCCAGGCGCTGGACGCCACCACACCTTCGTTTTTGAAGTCGCTCATTTGTACGGTGGTATCGTGCCAATAGCGATGGATCAGCGCGTGCTGATCGCTCAGAACTTTGATCACCGCCTGATACTGTTGTTCGGTGAGCTGATAGGGATCGGTAATGCCCAGTTGCGGCTGAGTCGCCTTAACGAATAATGCAGCATCGGCAATATAGATCGGGCCATCGTAGGCTTGAACGCGCCCTTTATTGCTTTTTCCGTCCCCAAGTTTTTGCTCAACAAATACCACGTTCCAGCTATCCGGCGGCGTTGGGAAAATTTTGGTGTTGTACATCAGCAGGTTTGGCCCCCACTGGTACGGTGTGCCGTAAACTTTTCCGCCAACGTTAAACCACTCGCCTTTTACCACGCGCGGATCGATGCTTTTCCAGTTAGGGATCAGCGCGGTATTAATCGGCTGAACGCGTTTTCCCATAATCAGACGCAAGGAGGCATCACCGGAAGCGGTAACCAGGTCGTAGCCGCCTTTTGCCATCAGGCTGACCATTTCATCAGAAGTGGCCGCTGTTTTAACATTGACCGCGCAGCCGGTCTCTTTCTCAAACTGCGAGACCCAATCATATTGTTTATCGGTCTGTCCACGTTCGATGTAGCCCGGCCAGGCAATAATATCCAGACGGCCTTCCGGTTTATCTAAGGATGTCGGGGGTTCGGCTGCCTGTGCAGTCATCAGCGTCATACTGAGTGCGCACAGGCTACTGAGGGCAAACTGCTTGCTCATAACGTCTTACTCCTGTCTAAAAAATATTGAGCGGCAGCCTTGCCGTAAATATATGTCCTTTCCTAAAAATAGTCGGGGTGTTGTAAGCGTTCCTGCTGGCGCAAGGAAATTTAATCAGGTTGTGAGCTAACGCTCATTACGCTACTGACGCTGATCGGGAGCTTTAATCTTCTGGAGTATAGACAAGGAGTTAGGTGCAACGGTGGCAATAGTAAGAACTATTGATTTTTTGTATGGTAGCACCCGATATAAATAACATCGGGATTAGGTATTCTCTATTTCGAAAATAAGAACGCGCTATTCTTTTATATTGAATAGCGCGTTATGTTTTATTTCATCATCTCGCGAATTAATTTTCCCAGCTGTTTCACAGCCTGTTCCTCACGCTCTCCCCAGTGCCATGCGGTATTAAAGCGAAAAAAACGAGTCCAGCTCCCCGAAGTCGAAAACATTTTTCCCGGTGCAATGCTGATATGGTGCGCCAGTGCCTGGGTGCTGAGCACGCCTGCATCAAGCGGTTCTGGCAGTTCCAGCCACAGAAAATAGCCGCTGTCGTTATGGTGAATTTTGACTTCCGCCGGAAGATGGCGCAGCAACGTTTGCCAGGCCTGCTGTTTGCGTTCCGCCAGTTGACGGCGTAAGCGGCGCAGATGCGCGTCATAGCGCCGGGTTGACAGATAATCCACGAGCGCAAGCTGCATGGGGGAACTGGTGGATAACGTGCTCATGAGCTGGAGTCGCTGAATACGCCGCGCATGCTTCCCGGCCGCCACCCAGCCCACGCGAAATCCGGGCACCAGACACTTCGAGAAGGATGAACAATGCAAAACGCTGTCGGCGCGATCCCAGGCTTTGGCAGGCAGTGGTTTTTCGCGACCAAAGTACAGCTCGCTGTAGACATCATCTTCTATCAGCATTACATGATATTTTTCCAGCAATGCGACCAGGTGCGCCTTTTTCTCTGGGCTGAGCGTAAAGCCCAACGGATTTTGGCTGTTGGTCATCAGCCAGCAGGCTTTTACCGGATACTCCTGCAACGCTTGCTCCAGCGCGGTAAGATCGATCCCCTCTTTCACGTCGGTGGCAATCGAAAGCGCCTTCAGCCGTAATCGCTCCAGGGCCTGCAACGCCCCGTAGAAACAGGGGTTTTCGACAATTACCCAGTCTCCCGGTTCGGTAACCGCCTGCAGGCTCAGGTTGAGGGCATCCAGCGCACCGGTAGTGATGACAATTTCATCAGGTGAAATGGTCATCCCCTGTTGAGCATAGCGGCGGGCAATGGCATGGCGCAGCTCATCATTTCCCGGCGGCAGGTTTTCTATCACGCTCATGGCGGTCGCGGTTTTACTGACCTGCGCCAGCGAGCGGTTCAACTGCTGGAGGGGAAACAGACGCGGATCGGGGAATGCAGAGGCAAATGGCATCACTGACGCATCCCGGCTGGCCTGCAGCATATCAAAAATATAGGTGTTGATATCCACCGCTTCATCGCGCATCACCTGCGCCTGCGGCGCTGCCAGCTCACGTTCAGGGCGCGCGGCAACATAGTAACCCGACTGCGGCCGGGCGATAATCCGGCCCTGACTTTCCAGCAACTGATATGCATGTCCGACGGTCATAAAACTCATGCCGCTGCTGACCACCTGCTCGCGCAAGGATGGCAAGCGATCGCCGGGCTGCCATACGCCAGACGCGATTTGATCGCGAATTTGCTCAGCCAGTCGCTGGTATTTTTTCATTTTTCGTCCTGATAATCGGTGTCGGTGACACGCACTGTATATATCAGTTTACATAATCAGGGCATTTTTTATAACTGTTATAGTTAACAGTTTTACAACATTGTTACTGACAGCTCCTTGCCTAAGGCGCGTGCAGCTATTTGCACAGCATCAATTTTTGTCGCGTGCTTTAAATCGAACAAACGGGTAATTTCCTGCTTAGGCCTGCCGATCCTGTTTGCCAGCTCCTGCTGGGTGATTTTTGATTCAAGAAAGGCATTTAACAAAAGAACCTTCGACGCAATGCTCAGGGGGATTTCCACATAGTCACCTTCAGTGCCAACCGCCGAAGGTAAAGGAATCGGTTCGTTATCGTCGAAATAGAATTCAAAAGCGGTCACCAATGCAGACTGCGCAGCCTGCAAAGCCCCATGACGGGTTTCGCCCTGGGTTAATGCTTCAGGAATATCCGGGAAAGAAACCACGAATCCACCTTCCACGGCGGGGATTAGATTAACGGGATAACGCATGATTTTTTCAAAATCTCTCATATAATTAACCTCATATTGATGATGACTGTAAACCAAGCTGCTTCAGGATCGATTTTCGCAAGGCTTCTTTTATTTCATCACCAGGATGCCTGGGCATAACGCTACGCCTTCCCTGGTACCTCAACTTCAGATGATTTGAGCCGTTTGTAACAGCCACTCCCTGAGATTCAAGCCAGCGTCTGAACTCACTTTGCTTCACTGCGCCTCCCTGTCGTCTATTATACACACAAAGTAAACATTTATGATTACCTTTTCATTACCTCGCGAGTGATAGCGTAAAATCACTCGCGTGGGGAGGACGCGATTCAATAACAGGAATCCAGGTTCCAGATTTCATATCAGCCAGGCTAACCTATAACAGCACGACAACTGTTATGGTTAAAAAGAACTGTTCTGTTTCTGCCTTCCATTGCTTCGCAGCCTTAGAATTGCGCCAAATCAATTTTGCCTGCGGAGCTAAGCATGTTCGGTCTTGACGCGTTTCACCTGGCGAGGATCCAGTTCGCGTTTACGGTATCCTTTCACATCATCTTTCCGGCGATTACCATTGGCCTCGCCAGTTATCTGGCGGTGCTCGAAGGGTTATGGTTAAAAACGAAAAATCCGACCTGGCGCTCGCTATACCATTTCTGGTCGAAAATATTCGCCGTAAACTTTGGTATGGGCGTGGTTTCCGGGCTGGTGATGGCTTATCAGTTCGGCACGAACTGGAGTGGTTTTTCCGAGTTCGCCGGTAGCATCACCGGGCCGCTGCTGACCTATGAAGTATTAACCGCCTTCTTCCTCGAAGCGGGCTTCCTCGGGGTAATGCTGTTTGGCTGGAACCGGGTTGGCCCAGGACTTCACTTCTTCGCGACCTGTATGGTTGCGCTGGGTACTATTATTTCTACCTTCTGGATCCTCGCCTCCAACAGCTGGATGCAAACGCCACAGGGCTATGAAATTGTTAACGGGCAAGTCGTTCCCGTCGACTGGTTCGCCGTGATTTTCAATCCTTCCTTCCCTTATCGTTTGCTGCATATGTCCGTTGCCGCCTTCCTGAGCAGCGCGCTGTTTGTCGCGGCATCAGCCGCATGGCATTTATTGCGCGGTAATAGCACGCCAGCAATTCGCGCGATGTTTTCAATGGCGCTGTGGATGACGTTAATCGTCGCCCCGCTGCAGGCCTTAATTGGCGATATGCACGGGTTGAATACGCTGAAGCACCAGCCTGCAAAAATTGCGGCGATTGAAGGACACTGGGAAAATCCGCCCGGCGAACCGACCCCGCTGCTGTTGTTCGGCTGGCCGGATATGGAGCAGGAGCGCACCCGCTATGGGCTGGAAATCCCGGCGCTGGGCAGCCTGATCCTGACTCATAGTCTGGATAAACAGGTCCCGGCGTTAAAAGAATTTCCGAAGGAAGACAGGCCCAATTCCACCATCGTGTTCTGGTCGTTTCGCATTATGGCAGGGTTAGGCATGCTGATGATCCTGCTGGGCGCGTTTGCCCTGTGGCTGCGTTATAAGGAGCGGCTATACACCTCACGTCCTTTCCTGCGCTTTGCATTGTGGATGGGGCCCTCCGGTCTGATTGCCATCCTTGCTGGCTGGGTGACCACCGAAGTTGGCCGTCAGCCGTGGGTGGTTTACGGTTTGCAACGTACGGCGGATGCGGTTTCCGCACATGGTGATTTACATATGAGCATCAGCCTACTGTCTTTCTTTGTGGTGTATAGCTCGGTGTTTGGCGTGGGTTACAGCTACATGATCCGCCTGATCCGTAAAGGACCACAGGAAGATGAGCCGACCATTCCGCCAACAGGCACGCCGGCACGGCCGCTTTCTGCTGTCGTTCTCGATTCTCAACCGGAGGCACACCGCTAATGGGTATCGATTTATCAGTTATCTGGTTTGTAATTATCGTGTTCGCCACGCTGATGTATATCGTGATGGACGGTTTTGATCTCGGGATCGGTATTTTATTCCCTGCGATTTCGGATGCGGATGACCGCGATGTGATGGTCAACAGCGTCGCCCCGGTATGGGACGGTAATGAAACCTGGCTGGTGTTGGGTGGCGCCGGATTATTCGGCGCTTTTCCCCTGGCCTATGCGGTGATTGTCGATGCGCTGACGATCCCATTGACCCTGATGCTCATCGGCCTGATATTTCGCGGCGTCGCGTTTGAGTTTCGCTTCAAAGCCACGCCGGCGCATCGACCATTCTGGGACAAAGCTTTTCTCGGCGGTTCAATCCTCGCGACATTCACTCAGGGTATTGTGGTCGGTGCCGTACTCAACGGGTTTTCCGTCACCGGACGCAGCTACAGCGGCGGTCCTTTCGACTGGCTGACCCCCTTTACCCTGTTCTGCGGCGTGGGTCTGGTTGTAGCCTACGCCCTGTTGGGGGCAACATGGCTGGTGATGAAAAGCGAAAATCCGTTGCAGGATAAAATGCGCTGCGTGGCAAGAAAACTGCTGCTGGCGATGCTGGTTGTCATTGCCATTATCAGCCTGTGGACGCCGCTGGCGCACAGCGCCATTGCCGAGCGTTGGTTTAGCCTGCCCAATCTGTGGTTCCTGATGCCGGTTCCGCTCCTGGTTGCGCTGATTAGCCTCTGGCTGTGGCGCTCGCTGGGTCAGCAAAACAGCCATACGCTGCCTTTTGTATTGACGCTGGGGCTGATTTTTCTCGGGTTCAGCGGGCTGGGGATCAGTATCTGGCCCCACATCATTCCACCGTCCATTACGCTGTGGCAGGCGGCAGCTCCGGCGCAGAGTCAGGGCTTTATGTTGGTTGGCGCGCTGCTGATTATCCCGATAATCCTGGTGTACACCTTCTGGAGCTACTACGTTTTCCGCGGCAAAGTTCAACATGGTGAGGGGTATCATTGATGCAACAAACAATCTGGAAACGCCTGATGTGGCTGGTGATCCTCTGGGGCGGCAGCGTGCTGGCCCTGGCCGCCGTTGGTATGTTCTTTCGTCTCCTGATGACGGCCGCCGGATTTAAATCCTGATTCTCTCCCTGATAACAACCGGGCAGCGCTGCACTGCCCGGTTGTGACAAATCCCAACGTTATCTAAACAAAAATGTAAAAAACATCGAAATGACAAAACAGAGATTGTCATTAACCCGATTAAAATATTGAATAGTCACCTGGCGAAATTATCGTCAATTCCGCAGCTAACGTACCAGAGGGTGCATGATGTTTAAGAAAGGGTTAACGGTGTTATTGCTGGCCAGCGCGCTTTTTTCCGGTCAGCTTCTCGCTACCAATCAGGGACATGAATATATTCAGGTGCAGGATGCCGATCACTTATTACGACACACGGCCGACAGCGATGAGCTACGAATGACGGCGGAAGAATCCGCCGCCGATCTTCGCGAACACCATTACTGGCAAAAATCACGCAAACCCGATACACATCAGAGCTAACAGTTAGCTTTTACGCTTTGGCAACGTTTTCAGCAGTTCTTCAGGGCTGACGGAAGCCACCACGCTGCCCGGCAACGGCATCTTCAGAATGTGATGTTTCATCTTGCCGATCACGTGCATTTCGCACGGTCGGCAATCAAATTTCAGCGTCAGGACCTCATCGCCGTTAACCAGCTGCATCGGCGTGGCTTTCCAGCTTTTGATATTTCCTTTCGCCTGTTTCGGACACAGGTTAAACGCAAAACGCAGGCAATGTTTGGTGATCATCACCGGCACATCGCCCTTTTCTTCATGCGCCTCATAGGCGGCATCAATCAACTGCACGCCATAACGGTGATAAAACTCTCGCGCTTTATGGTTGTAGACGTTAGCCAGAAAGCTCAGATGAGTTTGCGGGTAAACCGGCGCCGGCTGGGCAACCGGTTTACGGCGACCGCGCTGATAGTTTTGCAAACGAGCTGCATCCAGCATATCGACCGCTTCACGTCGCAGCTGATTCAGTTGACCGTTCGGCACGAACAATGCTCCCGGCAGATTCACCTGAATATTACGGGCGTAATACAGCGTTTGTCCCAGTTTTGCCAGACCATCCTGCAGGTTGCTCAACGCTTTTTCTGCATTGTTCGCTTCCTCAAACTGGCCGTCCAGCGTATGGGTGATACTCACCCCCTCCTCACTGGTGAGCGTCAGGATCAACTGTTCCTGCCAGCCGCCCAGCTCAATATCGACCGCGACGCGGCGTTCGCTGGAGGTTTTGGTCAACGCTTGCTGCCAGTTATGATCGAGATTGCGGTTCAGCGGATGGTTGGCGCGCACTTTGTGCAGGTCGGCGGGCATTTCATTCGGCCACACCCGATAACGATTGTGCCCCGTTTTTTCAACGGTGTTGGCGCGAAATCCGACGACCTCACGCTTGATTAACACGTTCAGACCATCCCCGTTGGCCAGCGGTTCTGTTACCTCAACATCGAGATGATCTTTTGCCACCTTCAGGACTTCGCCAACCGGCAGACCGATGAACTTTGGTGAGTCGAATGCGCCGATATCCCCCTTACGGGCATTCACAAAATAATCGGTGCTGCCGCGATGGAAGGTCTTTTCCGTGGATGGAGTAAAGAAATGTTCGGTACGCCCGGCTGAAGAACGGGCAAGATCGCCGCGCTCTTCAATAATGGCGTCCAGCATCTGACGATAATGCGCGGTAATATTCTTCACATAGCTCATGTCTTTATAGCGCCCTTCAATTTTGAAGGAGCGCACGCCTGCGTCAATCAACGCGCCGAGGTTGGCGGTCTGATCGTTATCTTTCATCGACAGCAGATGTTTTTCATAGGATACGACGCGCCCCTGATCGTCTTTCAGGGTATACGGCAGGCGACAAGCCTGAGAACAGTCACCGCGGTTAGCGCTACGTCCGGTTTGCGCATGTGAAATATAACACTGGCCTGAATAGGCCACGCACAGCGCACCGTGAATGAAAAATTCAATAGTTGCATCCGTAGCCTGATGAATGGCGTGTATCTGCTCAAGGCTTAGTTCGCGCGCGAGGACAATTTGGGTGAATCCGACGTCAGAAAGAAACTTCGCCTTCTCGACGCTGCGAATATCACATTGGGTGCTGGCGTGCAGCTCAATGGGAGGGATATCCAGCTCCAGAATCCCCATATCCTGCACAATCAGGGCGTCAACGCCGGTCTGATACAGATCGGTAATTAATCGCTGTGCGGGCTCCAGCTCATCATCATGCAAGATTGTATTCAGCGTCACAAAGATTTTCGCCCCGTAACGATGCGCAAACGGCACCAGTTCGGCGATATCTTTCAGGCTGTTACTGGCGTTATGACGCGCGCCAAAACCCGGTCCGCCAATGTAAACGGCGTCAGCACCGTGCAAAATGGCTTCACGTGCAATGGCGGTATCCCGGGCCGGGCTTAACAATTCAAGGTGATGAGGCTGCTGGCGCATACAGTTGTTACCATCCACAAGTGGTAAAAATGGCGGCTATTGTAGTCACAAGCGCGGATTTTCGGAATAGTTTTCCCGACTAACCGCGCGGGTAATGGATCAGGGAATGAAAGTGAACCGTTTGTTCGCTACTGTTACGGTAGCTATGCGCCCTGTCTCCCGCAAAACGCACCCCCTCGCCGGATTTCATGGTGCGCCACTGCCCCTCAATACACATATCCAGCAGCCCATTTATCACCACCACGTGCTCTATAACGCCGGTTTCATGCGGAGTCGATTCACTGAGTGCGCCGGGTGCCAGCTGTATCGAAAAATGATCGAAGCACAGCTGTGGGTCCCACGGAAACAATGGCGTGACGACCATCGCCTGCTGCTGGGGATCGAATGTTGGCGCGCCGTCTGACTCTGGCGGTGAAATAAACGTCGAGAACGGCACGTTCAGTCCGGTGGCAATTTTCCACAATGTCGCCACCGTTGGGCTGGATTCGTTGCGCTCAATCTGCCCCAACATGGCTTTTGACACGCCGGTTTCCTCCGCCAAACGTGACAGGCTCCATTCCCGCTGGTGACGTAGCGTGCGGAGCGTTGTGGCCAGATAGTGGGTTAAGTTTTCCATTTTTCGCCTTCCTGACTCTCCTTTCTCGAGGCTACAGCTTAGCACTTGTACGCTATAACGCACAGTGCTACATTGATTGACCGTTATAACGCACACGGAGTGATTATGCGCGCATTTTCTATCCCACTGCCCACCGTATTATCGGGTTTTGTGGCTGTCCTGGTCGGTTACGCCAGCTCGGCTGCCATTATCTGGCAAGCGGCCCTGGCCGCAGGTGCGACCACCGATCAAATCGCGGGCTGGATGACCGCGCTGGGGATTGCAATGGGCGTCAGTACGCTGGCGCTGACGTTATGGTATCGCGCTCCTGTGCTCACGGCCTGGTCAACACCTGGCGCCGCGCTGCTGGTTACGGGTCTGCACGGGGTATCGATTCAGGATGCTATCGGCGTTTTTATCGTAGCTAACGCGTTGATTGTGCTGTGCGGCATAACCGGATTGTTTGCCCGTCTGATGAAAATAATCCCCCACTCACTGGCATCAGCCATGCTGGCCGGGATCCTACTGCGCTTTGGTCTGCAGGCCTTTAATAGCCTCAACAGTGAGCTTATTTTGTGCGGTAGTATGCTGGTGGCATGGCTGGTATTTAAAGTCACAGCCCCACGGTACGCGACGCTCGCCGCGATGCTGGCGGGTGTCGCTATCGCGCTAATAAAAGGTGACATTGTCACAAGTGGAGTGGCTTTGTCGCCGGTCATGCCTGCGTTTATTACCCCACACTTTTCATTTGCCCATAGTATCAGCATTGCGCTACCGCTGTTTCTGGTTACCATGGCTTCGCAAAATGCCCCAGGTATTGCCACTATGAATGCGTCGGGCTATTCATTACCCGTTTCACCGCTCATTATCTTTACCGGCCTGCTGGCGCTGATGTTTTCGCCGTTTGGCGTCTACTCCATCTGCATTGCCGCCATAACCGCCGCAATTTGCCAAAGTCCCGAAGCGCATCCTGATGCCAAACGACGCTGGCTCGCCGCCGCCGCGGCTGGCGTCTTCTATCTTCTGGCAGGGGTGTTTGGCGGTTCAGTCACAGGACTAATGGCGGCACTACCCGTAAGCTGGATCCAGATGCTGGCCGGTCTGGCCTTGCTCGGGACAATTAGCGGTAGTTTGTATCAGGCGTTGCATAATGAAGCGGAACGCGATGCAGCCATCGTTACGTTTTTGGTCACGGCCAGCGGCCTGACGTTATTGGGGATTGGATCTGCATTCTGGGGGCTGGTCGTAGGCGGTATCTGCTACGCCGTGTTGACGTTATTTCGCCGCACGTAGCTGCGTTGGCGTTTTACCGGTTACCTGTTTAAACCGGTTACTAAAATGGCTTGCCGAACTGAATCCGCAGGTCATCGCAATATCTGACAAACTGCGTGAAGTGTAACAGACCAGATGCTGCGCCAGCGCCATACGACGTTGCATCACGTACTGATGCGGTGCCATATTCATCGACTGGCGAAACATTCTGGCAAAATGGAATTCGCTGAGCGCCGCCTCACTAGCCAGATCGTTCAGGGTGATTGGGTACGCCAGATGCGCGTCAATATAGGCCAGCACGTTACGCAAGGTGACTGGCGCGAGTCCCCCGGTGACGGTGGGCAGCCGCCATTGAACGTTGCTGTAATGCTGGATCAGATGCGTTAACAGTAGCGAAGATGCCGCGCTGAGCGTGAGGTGATTGGCCGGTTGCTGCCAGTCGTTATCAAGCAGAAACTGACGGTAAACCGCCGTGATCCCCGGGTCACTGCCAAACGTGTGCTCGTCCAGCGTGAAGCTATAGGGGCTTTTATCCCAGACTTTTTCACCCACTTCGCGCAGATGTTCGTCGGTACAATAGAGATGAACAAAGGAGAGATCGTCGCGGATATCCCAACTTGATTCGCTCTCTTTCGGCATCAGGCAAAAACGGTCCGGTCCGCCGCCATTCTTCCAGCCCCCCGCCGTTTTGTGGTAACTCTCGTAGCCATCCGCGATATATAAACTGAGCGTATGGTGATCGCAATACTGGGTGATGGTATCGCGCTTGTTTGACCAGGCCGCCAGTTGGATCCCTGAATGTAACGCAACCGATTCATGCAGCACGGCATTATGTTTGCGTAAGTTTTCAAAGGCATCGTAGGGCTGAGGCATACCATCACATTCAAAATAAGTTAGCAGGCTTTCAGTCTATAACAGCCACATATTGTTAACAGCTTCCTTTTCGCTTTTACGCTAAAAAAGCGCAAGATTTTGCAAGTCCGCCGCAAACCGATGAAAGCCTCCTGCCGCCAGACATGACACAGTGTGAACCTGAATCCAAAAAAGAGAGAGTTGTATGAACGCACTGTTGTACTGCCTGGTGGTGGTAATTTGGGGAACGACATGGATTGCGATTTATTTGCAGCAGGGCCCGGTTTCTGCGCCGGTTTCTATCTTTTGGCGCTTCGCCGTTGCCAGTTCGCTGATGATAGTGATCCTGCTGGTTAGCGGTAAATTACGCAAACTGTCTGGTCGCGATCATCTGTTTTGTCTGTTACAGGGTGGATGCGTTTTTTGCTTCAACTTCTGGTGTTTTTATACGGCTGCGGCCTGGATTAATACCGGCCTGGAGTCGGTGATTTTCTCAATGGCCGTCCTGTTCAATGCGGTCAATAGCTTCATCTTTTTTGGGCAAAAACCACCGCTGCGTTTCTATATCGCAGCTGGTCTCGGACTGACGGGCATTGTGACTCTGTTCTGGCAGGATTTGCTCAACAGCGGATTCAATCATTCCTTGCTGCTGGGTATCGGCTTAAGCGCCCTTGGAACCTTCGGTTTCTCATTGGGTAATATGATCAGCATGCGTCACCAGAAAAAAGGGCTGGAAGTGTTAACGACCAACAGTTGGGCCATGCTGTACGGCACGCTGTTGATCGCTGCCATTGCGCTGATGCGCGGGGACAATTTTACGCCACAGTGGACATTCAGCTATCTCAGCGCGCTGTTATATCTGGCTATTTTTGGCTCAGTGATTGCTTTCGGCGCTTATTTCACACTGGTAGGTCGCATTGGTCCCAGTAGGGCGGCATACAGTACCCTGCTTTTCCCGCTGGTTGCGCTAACGCTGTCAACATTGTATGAAGGATACGTCTGGCAGGTTAACGCTATTGCCGGATTGGTGTTGATTTTACTGGGGAATATGGTGATGTTTGCCCGACCAGAAGTACTGATGGGTAAACTATTCTATCGACGCCGGGTGGCATAAAAAAAACGCACCATCCTGAGATGGTGCGTTGATTATTATTGTGGTTTTTTGTTCACGTCAAACATGGTGGCATCCGTCGCCATGTCATCAATAACTTTCTTCAACGTTTCGAACGCCATCGGCGTGCTTTCGTTGCTCAGATCTTTACCTTCACCCTTACGTACAACTTTAATTACCGGTTTATTGGTCGCAGCATCAATCAACTCACCCTCGAAATAGAGGTTGGTATCCATGGTACGGTGACCCGTTGCCATTTGTGTTCCCGCAACGAGTAGCGCAACCGGGATCACTTCATAGAACTGCAGACCTTCTTTGCTTGTTGCAACACCGGTAATCGCTCCGCGGAAAATCAGGCTACGTGGCCCAGGGGTAGTAACCAGGGGCTTACGCTTGCTGATGGCGGATTTCAACTGGGTATTGGTGTAGGTCAGCAGTTGATCAAGAACCTGCTGCCCTACCTGCGTGGTAGGTTTAGGAACCGGATAATAGGTGATGCTGCCAACTTACTGATTTAGTGTATGATGGTGTTTTTGAGGTGCTCCAGTGGCTTCTGTTTCTATCAGCTGT
>NZ_JAOWDG010000079.1:71524-78114 GCF_030334745.1 Citrobacter sp. Cb080
TGACCTGCCCCCACGATTAGATACAACACTCAGTTAGTAACGTCGGAATCTTCATTCTCAGAATGACCCTTTCTCCAGCCCGCTGCAAATTCAGACGGTGTCTGATAATTCAGCGTGGAGTGCGGGCGGCATTCGTTATAATCCTGCCGCCAGTCATTAATAATTTTCCTGGCATGAACGATATCGCTGAACCAGTGCTCATTCAAACATTCATCGCGAAATCGTCCGTTAAAGCTCTCAATAAATCCGTTCTGCGTTGGCTTGCCCGGCTGGATTAAGCGCAACTCAACACCATGCTCAAAGGCCCATTGATCCAGTGCACGGCAAGTGAACTCCGGCCCCTGGTCAGTTCTTATCGTCGCCGGATAGCCTCGAAACAGTGCAATGCTGTCCAGAATACGCGTGACCTGAACGCCTGAAATCCCAAAGGCAACAGTGACCGTCAGGCATTCCTTTGTGAAATCATCGACGCAGGTAAGACACTTGATCCTGCGACCGGTGGAAAGTGCGTCCATGACGAAATCCATCGACCAGGTCAGATTGGGCGCCGCCGGACGGAGCAGCGGCAGACGTTCTGTTGCCAGCCCTTTACGACGTCTTCTGCGTTTTACGCCCAGGCCACTGAGGTGATAAAGCCGGTACACGCGCTTATGATTAACATGAAGCCCTTCACGGCGCAGCAACTGCCAAATACGACGGTAGCCAAAACGCCTGCGCTCCAGTGCCAGCTCAGTGATGCGCCCTGATAAATGCGCATCAGCAGCCGGACGGTGAGCCTCATAGCGGCAGGTCGACAGGGATAAACCTGTAAGCCTGCAGGCACGACGTTGCGACAGACCGGTCGCATCACACATCAACATCACGGCTTCCCGCTTCTGGTCTGTCGTCAGTACTTTCGCCCAAGAGCCACCTGAAGCGCCTCTTTATCCAGCATGGCTTCGGCAAGCAGCTTCTTGAGTCTGGCGTTCTCTTCCTCAAGCGACTTCAGGCGCTTAACTTCAGGCACCTCCATACCGCCATACTTCTTACGCCAGATGTAAAACGTGGCATCGGAAATGGCATGCTTGCGGCAGAGTTCACGGGCGGGTACCCCAGCTTCGGCTTCGCGGAGAATACTGATGATCTGTTCGTCGGAAAAACGCTTCTTCATGGGGATGTCCTCATGTGGCTTATGAAGACATTACTAACATCGGGGTGTACTAATCAACGGGGAGCAGGTCAAACTATCTAAATCAACACAAAGGTTGACATTCACTACCCTTACCGCATCTAGTGGTTACTTAATGTAAATATCACCCTTCTTATTGGTTTTGCGCCTGCAACAGCCCTGAAAGCAAGAAGATGCTATCTAGTTTTAGAACCATCGCACATTTTTATAGCTTTCAAGCTATAGCACCTGATGAAACGCCAAATAATAGAACCTATTTAGCACAGTGATCAGTAGAACTGATACAATCTCAAAAAACGTAGCATTTGTAGATCGATGTTCAATTAGGCTTTCCAGTTAATGCCATCAATCACATAAGCAACTGAGGATAAAGGGAACGTATGTAAATAGCGTTTAGTGATCCCCCCGCTCTTCTCGTGACCTACCGTCTGTTGCAGTTGAAGAATGTTAGAGACCCAACCAGCCATTGCCGAAGAACAGACCGAGTGTCGAATGGAATGCAATAACTGCCGTTGTCCATAATCATCAAGACAAGGGATACCAAGATGATCACGCAGATCCGCAAACACTTTGCCGATCTTTGTCATGTTCGTACCTGCCACTTCTGAGAATATTCGCTCTTTCCACTGGCGATCAACGTACTCCTTGAAACCCCATTCGATTAACTTAGGGTGGATGACTACCTGCCTTGTAGTGTTCTCAGTTTTCCCCAGCCCTCCTTCTGCAATTAGTAGATAGAAAACGTAAAGCTCCCCTTCTTGCCACAATGGAGTAGATGTTCACATATTGCTGTGCTGACTATCCTTATAATGAGCATGTTTTTAGGATTCAGCATATCCGCTCGATGAACCAAGAACCAACAGTACCCCTAAGCATTCGATTTTTTCTTGCAACTTTTGCTGTCATATAGCGTCACAGACATAGGTTCCCCCTCTTTATTCTCAACGGATACTAAAACAACGGCATTTTTACTCATAATCAGTGATCTTATTGAAGGGTTATTACAAACCAATATCCCTTTTATACCGTGGTCACTACTAGCCACATCATTGATAAAATCTGCATCAGTTGAATCAACTCTCACTGTATAGTTGAGAGAATCTATACGTTGCGCAGGAAGTTTAACGACCTTGTTTCCTGTTTCCACTATCGAGACATAACCATCTAGTGTTGAAATTTTCACGCTGGTTATGGTGAAGAACTGTTTCAAGAAATCAGGTGGTACAACAATCTTCGTTTTTTGAGTACCTCCTGTCTCATCAGCAAATGCCAAAGAACTTATAAAACAAACAAGTAGAGCTAATATTTTCATCACATTTTCTCTTGTATTGCCAGCTATGACAGGAAGCCAGCTTCATTTGCTTATGATGTGGTTACAGGCTTTGAGAGGATAGCCGATAACACGTAAGGGGACGCATTCCCCCTTTATCATGGAAACTTTTTGCCTTGCCTCTGATAATAATCCTTCCAGAATTTCGTTGGTGATTCTGCACAATAATCGGACAACTCTTTGAAATCAGACTTAAACTGAGGGAGGTTTTTAGCCAATGTTATTTGCTTCGGTAATGCACCTGTACCATCACCAACAACTTTAAACGTCATTGCACCACGCTTTCTATCCTCGTTAATTAATTCCAATACTGCAACAGTTTGCATTTTGCCTTCATGCAACTGCTTCAAATAAAACTTTCGGTTAAGGAAGAAATCACGGAATGTCGGCGCGTCTGCTTCAAGCCTAATGTCCCAAGTAAGCGGTAGAGCATCACAGATTTTTTCACTCATCATTTCACCGCTAGCGCTTCCGTCCTCGGATGCCTCCATACTCAAAGTCATCTTTGGTTGTGAAGGATCTAATCCCAGTTCGCCACTGTCCGCTGAGTATTCAGCATTTGTTGACCATTGACCTGTTAAAAATTCGCTATCGTAGATGTACGTATTCTTTAATTCTTTATAGGAGGAAGGAATTCTCACTAAACTATCTAAAGCTCCACTGAAACTGGTCAGAAACCCCGCAAGATAGATCAGCGCGTATTTACCCCATTCGAGTTTTTTCATGGACATCCTGAGCGAAAAGTTGTGTTCAATCTTGCTTGTTAACCGCCACTAATTCCAAAACACCATGATGAGCTTGCCTATGGCAATTTGGACATAATGCTATAGCATTTTCCACGGAATCCTCTCCCCCTTTAGAAAGCCACTCAATGTGGTGAACCTCAAGAAATGGAGTACCATCTTCTTTCAGGAAAGGTGCATCACGCTGACAGCTTTGGCACTTACCATTAGCTCTTAAAAGAACTTCAGCAACTACATAGGGGCTTCGCTTATAAACTCGCGTTGTAACCTCGATTAGCTCAGGAGTTTTACTCTCAGCTTCTAAAATCTCTTTGCGTTCTGACGGGAGCAGTTCTGACGCAGCATCAACAGCCTTTTCAAACTCAGATTTTACCTTGCGGTAACACCATTTGCCTTGTTGATCCTGGTATAACTCCCAAATACCATGAACTGAGGGTTCATAGATTTCAAAAATGTTCCCTCGCTTGAATAAGCGGTCATACTGGTGATGACGATGGGTTACATTATCCGTTCGTCTGGCTGTTTTGTTGAAACTCCAGTAGCTCCGATTGCAGTTAACCGTGTTTACAATAAGGTTAAGGCGAGTATCGTCTTTATAATGCGGGAATATCCCTCTAAGATAATCATCCACTTGATTAGCCGTTGCAGCACCTCCGAACTGTTCTGCGACAACTTGTACAGTAGTTATTCTTATAGGTTGATCCCCATACTTGTATGTTCGTTTGGATTTTGCAGACATCATCATAACTCTTGCATCCCAAGATTTATCTCAGGTTAACTATCGAGCATAGTATATGCAACTATCTGCTTTAGGTATAAGAAACCATTCAGGTCGTCGATGATAAGTCAACGTGCAGAGCCATTTGGCATAAGCGTAATATTGAAGGGAATGGTGTACATACACCATGAGAGTCGAGGTGTGGCTATTGGCTGTCACACAATCTGGTAACAGCCGTTAACTGAATGATATTAAGTCATTGATTTTAAAGGATTTAATATTTACCTTGTGCGCCTTCACAGGCGTCGATATATGATCAGCAAATCTTTATAAATCAATACATTAGCATGTTTAGATGAAAGCCATTATACGCGATGTTCACCACATTGTAACCTACTTTGTTGTACACCATGTGCATCACTTTAACCGTAGGTGTTGATCATATTTTACGCAAAGAAAAAGGAGCCGAAGCTCCTTTGATATATCAACCGCCAGTGCTACTTTGCCCACTCATCATTGAAAGCGTAAGCGATTGCATGAAACTGGCTTGCGAGCTTCTCGCCGTAAAATCCACATACTCACTCAAGCGACCTGTGTCAGATTGAATCGTTAGCGGTACTTCCGTCGCTACCGTTAGATTGAATACAGGGGAAAGGTTATAAGCTGGCGCATTACCGCTGCCAAGTATCATTGTACTTTCACGTAGCGACTCACCAGACAGGCTATATTGATTAGCTGCTGTTTCTGCTTGCTGACTTCCAATACCCAGCCAATCCATAACCACTGGACCCACTGCACGGGTATCAAACCCAGTTCTATCAGCGATCCACTGTGCAGCATCATTGGCAGATCCAGTAACAGCGCCATCGTATAGAGCCTGGGCTGCTGGCTTTTGTGTATCAAAAAACCATTCAGGGAAGCGCTGGCGTAGAGCACTATTCAGATCAGCCACTACACCTGAGATCTCAGAAACAAACCCCGTCACCTGAGATGCCAGATTGCCCAGCCCCTCACCTAACAGCCCTGCACTCTGGTTAATCACCTGTGTATTTTTCACAAGTTCATCACCACTATCAGCAAAACCACGCATGAAGCCCGTAAACATCTGATTATCTACACCGTTGAGCAAGTTCCCCATAGCCACAGATAGATCACCAAACTTGTAAGTAAGGGTTATCTGATCATCTGATAGTGTTTGCCCTGAATCAACAAGCCCTTTCAGGGTGGCATTAAACTGCTCGCCGTTGTTCTTGAAGAGGTCTATATAGTGCGCCCCATCGTCGAAGATGTTTTCCAGAAGGTGGGCTAACTCCCCGTCTTTCATTCCACGACGCTGACCTTCATTTACTACTGCCTGTAAAAAATCGAGAGGGCTCTCTTCATATTGGACAATATTGGACTTACTCCAACCAAACTTGTTAAGGATTTCTTCAGTATTTGTGTTGCCGCCCTTCCATTTCCCAGACTTCTGATCAAATTGGCTATTCATAAGGGTTTCACTGATTTTCTCTCGGGTATCTTTCCCAAAACCATCGGTGATCTTGTCCACAGACGCACTGTCCACGCCATTTTGCTTCCCCCAAGTTACAATCGTTTTAACAGCATTCGGGTTTAGCCTGGTACGCTGAGACATTCGGATAAGTTCAAGATTTTCATTCCCTTTATCAATAATGCGTTGTCCCACGCCCAGAGATCCTGCTGTCAATACAACACTACCCAATATATTTCCCATTCCTAGGGAATGACTTGCTTTAGAATGTTTAAGCTTCTCTGTTGCCGCTGCATACTGTGTACGCTGTGCTTGAACAACTTTAGCCTGTTGTGCAGCTTCTCTACGTAAAAGCGTAGTACGCTCGCGGATCAGGGCATTCATACGCTGTGAGCTAATATTGCCTTTTGCATACTCTTCTGTTTGCTTCTGGATGAAACGTAACGCTTCATAATGCTGTTTAGTGTTAAGTCCATATTTACCTTTAATACCGGACACCTGAAGACCTGCATGGCGTAGCTTGAGTTCTGCTGTCTCGTGACGCTTTTGTAGCTGTTGCTGTGCTCTCAGATTTGCTTTTTCATCCTTTGCTCTCTGCTTCTCTGCTGCACGTTGTGCTTTCAGTTCGGCAGTGTCACGGGGTTTATCATTAAAGCGTGCATCATC
Source organism: Citrobacter sp. Cb080 (assembly GCF_030334745.1). NCBI lineage: Bacteria > Pseudomonadati > Pseudomonadota > Gammaproteobacteria > Enterobacterales > Enterobacteriaceae > Citrobacter > Citrobacter sp. Cb080. The sequence continues at coordinate 77,639 of NZ_JAOWDG010000079.1, forward strand.
GACCTGCTGTCGGGCTTTCTGTCTGCGTTGTTTCTGAGTCTTGAGGCGAATTTTGGGATCTTTGATCTTAGAGAAATGACGTTGCAGGTGATGCTGCCAACTTACTGATTTAGTGTATGATGGTGTTTTTGAGGTGCTCCAGTGGCTTCTGTTTCTATCAGCTGTCCCTCCTGTTCAGCTACTGACGGGGTGGTGCGTAACGGCAAAAGCACTGCCGGACATCAGCGCTATCTCTGCTCTCACTGCCGTAAAACATGGCAACTGCAGTTCACTTACACCGCTTCTCAACCCGGTACGCACCAGAAAATCATTGATATGGCCATGAATGGCGTTGGATGCCGGGCAACCGCCCGCATTATGGGCGTTGGCCTCAACACGATTTTCCGCCATTTAAAAAACTCAGGCCGCAGTCGGTAACCTCGCGCATACAGCCGGGCAGTGACGTCATCGTCTGCGCGGAAATGGACGAACAGTGG